>JBCCNY010000240.1:0-5486 GCA_039025595.1 Pseudomonadota bacterium
GCCCTTGACCAGTTTCCGGTGACGCACGACAACATCCTTCGGAGAATTGTTGTAGCCATGCACGTAGAACAGGATATCACCAACGGGCTCGCCGTTTTCCTCGCTCGTTTTTGCCTCTTCCATCACCTCTTTGATCCAGGTTGATTTTGCGATGGCATGCTTAGGTGTCGGCGTGGCATTGCCTGGCACTTTGAGAAAATGGGTCGCGCCGGGCTCGTTGCCAAACTTGCCTTTGGTGATGCTGCGCACGGTCATAATATAGCTCATGGCTGAAACTCCATTAAAAAACTGAAGATTAGCACAGGATCAGGCCCGCGTCACTGGAGCGTCCGGACCGGGACGTCTGGGACAGGGCAGATCTGGATGGGCCAGAGGAGGCGGGCCTGGAATTGGAGGGTCAGAGAAAGGAGGGCCAGAGAAAGGATGGCCAAAGAAAGAATGGCCAGAAAAGTCAGGATTAAAGACCACTAACCGCGCGCGGAATGTGGTGCAGCTCCGAGCTCGGTGCGTGATTTTTTAAAGCAACGCTTTGACCTTTGCGACAACCGTTTCGCTCGTGATCCCGAATTTCTCATAGAGAATGTCGGCGGGCGCTGAGGCGCCAAAACTGTCCATTCCGACAAAGCCGGCCTTAGCTTCGCGACCGCGTTCGCCCAGCAACCACTGATCCCAGCCTTGGCGCATGCCTGCCTCGACCGCCACGCGGACAGGACCACCGGGCAAAACCTTGCGCCTATACGTCTCACCCTGTTCGGCGAAGAGTTCGAAACAGGGCATGGACACCACGCGCGTGCCGATCCCTTCGGCCTCCAGTGTGTCACGGGCGGCCATGGCGATGCTGACTTCTGAGCCGGTGGCCAGCAGGATGGCCCGCCGTTTTGCACTGGCATCGGCCAGCACATACGCGCCTTGTTCCACAAGGTTGCGCTGGCGGTGCTCGCGACGCAGGGTCGGCAGACCCTGGCGGGTCAGAGAGAGAACGGATGGCGTGGCGGTCGTGGTTAGGGCCAGTTCCCAGGCTTCGGCGGTCTCGATCGTATCGCAAGGACGGAAGACGCGCGTGTTGGGTGTGGCCCGGCTGATTGCCAGATGTTCGACCGGTTGGTGGGTCGGGCCATCCTCGCCCAAGCCGATGGAATCATGCGTCATCACGAAAACGGTGGGCACTTTCATCAGTGCCGCCAGCCGCATCGCGGGGCGTGCATAATCGGTGAAACACATGAAGGTCCCGCCGTAAGGCCTTATGCCGCCATGCAAAGCCATACCATTCATCGCCGACGCCATGCCATGCTCGCGGATACCGTAATGGATGTAGCGCCCGCGCCGATTGCCCTCGTCGAAGACACTCATGTCACCCGATTTGGTGTTGTTAGAGCCCGACAGATCCGCCGAGCCACCGATGGTTTCGGGCAGGATCGGATTGACCACCTCAAGCACCATCTCGCTCGATTTGCGCGTGGCCATTTTCGGGCCTTCTTCGGCAATTTGCTTTTTCAGGGCGCGGATCCGTGCGGGCAGGCGCTTGGGGGTCTCACCCGCCATCGTGCGGGCAAATTCGATTTGGCGTCGCTCGCTATGTTCGCTCAGACGCGCGCGCCACGCTGCATGTTCGGCGGCACCTCGCTGGCCGATGGCTTCCCAGGCGGACTTGATCTCCGAGGGCACCTCAAAGGGACCCGCCGTCCATCCATAGGCTTCCTTGGCTGCCAGGAGCTGCGCGTGATCGGTCAGGGCGCCGTGGCCTTTGGAAGTGTCCTGGGCCGCATGTCCTAGGGCAATATGCGTCTTGCAGGCAATCATCGTGGGACGCCGGCCCCGCTTGGCCATATTCAGCGCGGCATCAATGGCTTCGGGATCGTGCCCATCGCAATCGAGGACCTGCCATCCAGAGGCGCGGAAGCGGCGCATCTGGTCGGTACGGTCGGCCAGATCCACACGGCCATCAATCGTGATATTGTTGTTATCCCAAAGGACGATCAGCCGGCTCAGTCCCAGCCGCCCTGCGAGCCCGATGGCCTCCTGGCTCACGCCCTCCATGAGACAGCCATCGCCCGCGATGACATAAGTATGGTGATCAACCAGCTTGCGCCCGAACCGTGCCCGCAGGCTCGATTCCGCAATGGCAAATCCGACCGCATTCGCGATGCCCTGACCCAGCGGGCCGGTGGTCGTCTCGATCCCGGCATGCAGGAAATTCTCTGGGTGACCCGCGGTGATCGAGCCCCATTGCCTGAAGTTCCGGATCTCATCCAGCGTCATGCCCTTGTAGCCGGTGAGATAGAGCAGCGCATAGATCAGCATCGACCCGTGACCGGCCGACAGGATGAAACGATCGCGATCCGGCCAGTCGGGGGCGGATGCGTCGAATTTCAGATGTTTTTCAAACAGCACCGTCGCGATATCGGCGCAGCCGATCGGCATGCCCGAATGACCTGAATTTGCGGCGTGGACCGCATCCAGAGTGAGCGCTCGGATGGCCGCGGCCTTGGTCCAGTGATCGGGATGAGCCTTGCGCAGAGCGGCGATGTCCACTGTTGCTTGTCCTTTTTAGATGTTTTGACCGGGTGCATATCAGTCATGTTCCAAAGTGCAAGACGCGGTATCGGTGGATGTTGCAAACCACGAACAAAAGCGCACAATGCGAAGGACAGGCAGTAGCAGACCGCAGGGGGCACAGACATGAACCAGAAGCTTGAGGAGATCGACGCGTTTCAGCAGCGCATCAATGCAGCGCTTGATCGGTTGGCGCAAGGGTTGGAGGCGGGGGCGTCCGGGTCCGGGTCAGAGGCAGAACTGGCCGATTTGCGTCAGGCGCTGGAAGATGAAAGAACCGCCAACAGCCAGCTTGAAGAGCGTCAGAAAGCGCAGGCCGCCAGACGAGAAGCGCTGGAAGAGGAGATCAAGACGCTGCGCGATCAGAATGCGGAATCGATGTCTCGCCTTGATACGGAATTGCAGTCTCTGCGCCGCGCCAACCGGCAGTTGCGCGACAACAACACCGCGCTCCGTGAGGCAAACAAAACCGGGGTGGGCGAGCCCCATCTAATCAACAAATCGATGATGGCAGAGCTTGAAGCGCTGCGCGCGGAGCGCAATGCTGATCGGGCGGAGACCAGCGCCATTCTGGCCTCGCTCACGGCGGCCATTGATGGCGCCGCGCCCGGCGGCGCACCTGCAGCGGAGGACGCGTGATGCCTGAAGTTGAAATCGTGATCGGTGGCAAGAGCTTCGATGTGGCCTGCCAGGAAGGGGAAGAGCATTACCTGAGGGCCGCCGCCAAAATGCTCGATGAAGAGGCCAGCGTTTTGTCAGCCCAGATCGGCCAGATCCCGGAGGCGCGGATGCTCTTGATGGCGGGTCTCATGTTGGCTGACAAGACAGCCGGCGTGCAGGACAAGCTGCGTGAAATGGATGATAAAATGGCGGAGAAGGAGGCGGAGCTGGCTCAGATGCGCAATGCGCCGGCGCCCGAAGCCGAACGTATCGAAGTGCCAACCGTGCCGCAGACCGTGTTGGACGGCATGTCTGAGATCGCGGCGCGGGTTGAGGCGCTCGCTGATCAGGCGGAGGCATAGTTCTGTAAGCGTTTTGCCGCAAACGTAAGCTCCGGCTGGGAGAACCGGAGCTTACATTGGAGCCTCGCACTGAGCTCTTCTGACATTGCAGGGCACGATCACGCCCGACTGCCACACGAAAAGGGTGGGCCCGCGCTATGGGAGAAACAGCGCGGCGGGCAAGCCGCGCGGTCGTGTCTTAGGCCAACATCTTTAGGCGACCATTTTTTCCACTACATCCCCGAAGGAGGAGGGTGTGGGGACGATCGTCACGCCTGCCTGTTTCAGGATATCGACTTTTTCCTGAGCTGATTCACCGAAGGCTTGGACAATCGCGCCTGCATGCCCCATGCGGCGCCCCTTCGGCGCCGAGAGCCCGGCGATGTAGGCGGCGACCGGTTTGGTCATGTGATCGCGAATGTACTCTGCGGCCTCGGCTTCTTGCGGGCCACCGATTTCGCCAACCAGCACCACCGCATCGGTGTCTTCATCCGCTTCAAAAAGCTCCATTATATCCTTGAAAGAGCTTCCATTTATCGGATCACCACCGATCCCGATGGACGAGCTGACCCCAATGCCGCGTTCGCTCATCTGGCTGGCGGCCTCATAGCCCAGTGTGCCGGAGCGGCTGACGATCCCGATGCGTCCCGGCGTGTAGATGTGGGGCGGCATTAAGCCGGCGAAGGCCTGTCCGGGTGTGATCACGCCTGCACAATTCGGTCCGATCAAACGCATGCGCTTGTCTTCCTTGTACCGGCGCATATAGCGTTTGACCCGGATCATGTCCTGGGTTGGCAGGCCATCGGCGATACAGACACAGGTTTTGATCCCGGCATCGGCCGCTTCCATGATCGAGTCCGCAGCAAAGGGGGGCGGGACGAAGCTGACGACCAAATCGGCCCCCGTTTCCGCCACGGCGCCTTTGACCGTGTTGAAAACCGGAAGGTCCAGATGCGTGGAGCCGCCTTTGCCGGGGGTCACGCCACCGACGACATTGGTGCCGTGATCGATCATTTCCTGGGTGTGAAATGTGCCGATCCGTCCGGTGAACCCGGTCACCAGAACCTTTGACGCGCTATCGATGATAATTGCCATCAGCTTGCCTCCGCCAGTTTGGGTTGCGCCGTGTTGGTCCAGGCGGTGACGACCTTTTCTGCAGCCTCCGCCAGAGACGCGGCTGTTTCGATGTTCAGCCCGCTATCGGCGAGAACCTTGCGACCTTCTTCCACATTTGTTCCCGACATGCGCACGACGAGTGGCATTTTCAGGTCCAGTTCCTTGACGGCCAGCACTACGCCCTCTGCGATCCAGTCGCAGCGGTTGATACCCGCGAAAATGTTGACGAGGATCGCTTCGACGTTTTTGTCATTGAGAACGGCCTTGAAGCTCTTGAGAACCCGTTCCGGGCTCGCTCCGCCACCCACGTCGAGGAAGTTGGCCGGCTCACCGCCTGCCATCTTGATCATGTCGAGCGTGGCCATCGCGAGACCTGCGCCATTGACGATACAGCCAATTTTTCCGTCCAGTCCGATGTAGTTCAGGCCACGATCTGCTGCATATGTCTCCCGAACATCTTCCTGGCTCTTGTCGCGGAGCTCAGAAATGTTGGGATGCCGGAAGAGCGCATTGGGGTCAAAGCTGACCTTGGCGTCCAACGCCATGATTTCTCCGGCGCCAGTGACGACGAGCGGGTTGATCTCGACCATGCCGGCATCGAGTTCCGACATCATCTTGTAGCAACCCATGATCGTCTTCGCGGCCTGCGCAATGACTTTGGGTTCAAGGCCGAGAGAAAACGCGATCTCGCGCGCCTGAAACGCTTGCATGCCAACGGCCGGATCAACGACGGACCGAATGATCGAATCAGGTTGTTGCTCGGAAATCTCCTCGATTTCCATACCGCCTTGCGCGGAGGCTACCACAACAACCCGC
>JBCCNY010000241.1:0-5484 GCA_039025595.1 Pseudomonadota bacterium
ACGCGCCTTGGACCAAGAGTAAGTCCACCCTCAAGCCCATCTTCGACAACATGAACCTCGCTATCGCCTCCCAGACCTGTTGTGCGCATGGCAACAGCCTCAACCATCGTGCGCCATGGTCCGACTTGTGCGCCTGCGGGATCTATCGCGGGTCGACCCTCGCGCAAAAGTGCCACGTCTGTCGTGGTGCCCCCGATATCTGAAACAATCGCAGTTTCTTGCTTTGTGAGCCAACGCGCGCCCACAAGGCTCGCCGCAGGTCCGCTCAGGATGGTTTCGATCGGTTTTTCCTTTGCTTGCGCCGCGGAGATCAGCGCGCCATCGCCACGCACAACCATGAGAGGCGCATCGATTCCGATCTGTTGTAGCTTATCTTCGGCCTGTTCGATCAAATGAGCGATCATGCCGATCAAGCGGGCGTTCAGAACCGCAGTCAGCGCACGCTTCGGCCCATTCAAGCGTGACGACAAGTGATGAGAACACGTGACAGGCTTGCCAGTATTGCCCTGAATGAGGGCGGCAATCCGCTGTTCATGATCGGGGTTTCGGGTGGCGAACTGGCTTGCCACGGCAAAGGCCGAGACGCCCGACACTGTCTCTAACCACGCCGAACAGGCGGTTTCATCGAGCGGATGCGCCTCGTGCCCGGCGTGAGAGTGGCCACCCTTCAGGACAAGAACCGGGTCACCTGCCAGTGCATCGTTTAGCCCATGTGTTCCCAGATCGCTTTCGCGGAAACCGATATAGACCAGCGCGATGCGCCCGCCCTGTCCCTCGACCAGAGCATTTGTGGCCAAAGTGGTTGAAAGCGACGCCATCGTGATCTCATCGGGGGAGACGGCGGATTGGGTCAGGACTTTATGAACCGCCTCGCCCACGCCGATCGCCAGATCGTGTCGCGTTGTCAGCGCCTTCGCGCTCGCAATAACGCTTGTCTGATCCTTTATGAGCACCGCATCGGTATAGGTGCCGCCCGTATCCACCCCCAACAACATGCCGATATCCTATTGCTGCTCTGCGTCCAGCCTCTGGCTGGCCCATCTCGCCGCATCTGCGACGGTGGGATCTGGGTCATCACACAGAGTTTGAGCAACCCGGCGCAATTGCGGCTGACCGGAATTGCCGATGGCATAAAGCACGTTGCGTACAAATCGATCCCGTCCAATGCGCTTGATCGGGCTTTTGGCGAACATCTCACGGAAAGCTGGGTCGTCCAGCCCCGCAAGATCGCTGAGAGACGGCGCTTTCAGATCCTCGCGCGCCTGCAATTTCTGGTTTCGCGCGGTCACGGCATATTTGTTCCATGGACAGACGGCCAGGCAATCGTCACACCCGTAAATCCTGTTGCCCATAAGAGGTCGCAGATCTTCGTCAACCGGGCCGCGATGTTCAATGGTCAGATAGGAAATACAGCGTCGCGCGTCTAGCTGATAGGGCGCTGGAAATGCATCGGCCGGACACACATCCAAACAGCGCTTGCAGGACCCACAATGATCGATTTCGCCTGGATCAGGGTCGAAGTCCAGTGTTGTGAAGACGGAACCCAGGAAGAACCAATTGCCAAGGTCGCGACTGACCAGATTGGTGTGCTTGCCCTGCCATCCAATACCTGCAGCCTGCCCCAAAGCCTTTTCGGGAACCGGCGCGGTGTCGACAAAAACCTTTACATCGCCTCCTGCCTCAGAGATCAGCCAGCGGGCCAACCGTTTGAGCCGCTTCTTGATGAGATCGTGGTAGTCATGATTTCGAGCGTAGACCGATATCGTTCCCCGCTCAGATTGATCCAGCGTTTCGCGTGGATCGCAATCAGGCGCATAGCTTTCACTCAGCATGATAACTGATTTCGCTTGCGGCCAGAGCTTTTGCGGAGCGCCTCGCCAATCTGCCCGGTTGGCCATCCATGTCATCTGGCCATGGCGGCCCTTGTCAAGAAAGGCGCGCAGTCGTTCCGCGACATGCGGCACATCCCAAGGCCGACAGATCCGGCAGCTTTCAAATCCCTCTTCGCGGGCTTGTGCGACCAGCCGCTCTTTTAGACCGCTCAAATTCCGCGCGCCATCAGCGCTGGGCGTGAATTTTACGGACAGGCCCCGCATGTTCAGAAATCCAGATCCGCGTAATGCGCGGGCGGTGGGAAACCAGAGATCTGATCGGCGAGAATGTTGCGAAAAGCTGGGCGGGATTTGATCTTGGCATACCAGTTTTTCACGGATTCAGACCGGTGCCAATCCACGTCGGAAATATAATCAAGCGCGGATAAATGCGCCGCTGCCGCAAAATCTGCGAGCGTCATCGTATTGCCGGCAAGCCATTTTCTGCGATCCAAAAGCCAGGTCATGTATTCGATATGGAACTTTATGGCCTTCGCACCAGCCTTAACGTTTGAGCTATCCGGAAAGCCCTGTGCCATCAGCTTCTTGTTCACACGCTCGTATAGCAGCTTAGAAGTGACTTCCGAGTGAAACTTGTCATCGAACCATGCAACCAGACGTCGTGCCTCATATCGCGCCTCTTTGTCTTTTGGGAGAAGCGGCGGTTCCGGATACGCCTCCTCGATATACTCGCAGATCGGCGTGCTTTCGGCCATGGTCAGACCGTCAAGCTTCAGAACAGGAACTTTGCCAGCTGGGTTGCGGCGCAAAAAATCGGCACTAGCGTCCCAATAGCGCTCTTCGGTTAGTTCGCAGTCGATCTTTTTCTCAGCGAGTACAAGCCTCACCTTCCTGCAAAAGGGGGACAGGGCGACGTGATATAATTTAGCCATGACCTCTCACTATCTGAAAATCTGATCTTCCATGCCCGGTTTAACGTTTTGTTTCAATCCTCGAAGCAAGAGGAGCGCCCATCGCGTGCGATTGTGGCGGCGCCATCGAGGATCTGGCTGGCGCGCTGACGCACAAACGAGCTGGGCTGTGAAGCGGACCGGCCCTTGGGATCGGGAAGAATAGCGGCGAGGCGCGCGGCCTGGATGTTTGTCAGATCGCCTGCTGAGGCGCCAAAATAATGCTGTGCGGCAGCGGCCACGCCAAACACACCTTCGTCATATTCCGCGATATTCAGATACACCTCCATTATGCGCCGCTTTGACCAAAGTGCCTCGACAATTGGCGTCATAAGAGCCTCCATCGCCTTTCGCGCCCAACTGCGACCTTGCCAAAGGTAAACATTCTTGACGGTTTGTTGCGGGATAGTCGAGGCGCCTCGCCCGCTCCCATCGTCCAGAGCCTGGCGGATGGCGGTCATATCAAATCCCCAATGCAAGCAGAAATTGGCATCCTCTGCCGCAACGACCGAGCGTGCCATCTCGGGCGCCACATCGTCAAGGGCCACCCAGCGATACTGGATTTCGCCAAGACGCGCGGCTTCTTGCTTCATGTAGAGCGTTTTGGACGGTGCTGTGAACGTGTGCGCGGTCACAAGCCCGACATATACAATAAAGCCAAGGGCCAGAATGCGTATAAGCCACCGCCGCAGCCAGAAAAACGGTCGCAAAATCTGATCGACGAACGTTGCACGCCTGTTTGATTTTCTTTTCTTCTGTGCCATGCGCATGGGGCTATAACGAGTGCTGCCCGCATAAAACAGGAAATGTAAATTCCTGAGCGTTTTCTAGCACGCTTGTCGATCTGTGGGTAAAGACAACTGGCGCAAAGTCGTGAGGTCAGAGATAAAGAGGTGGCGACACGCAGGATTATCGTAATGCCTCTCTTACAACTGGTTCTGATTGCCGTGATACAAGGCATTACAGAGTTCTTGCCTATTTCATCTTCGGGGCACTTGATCCTTTTGCCTGCTCTGACCGGATATGAGGATCAGGGCCAAGCCATCGATGTCGCTGTTCACGTTGGCACGCTTTTCGCAGTGATTTTTTACTTCTGGCAGGACGCAAAGCACGTCTTCTCGGGCGTTCCGAAACTCTTGATCGGGCGTTTCCACACACCCGATGCTCGATTGGCTTTGCTGCTCGCTGTCGCCTCGGTCCCGGTGATTTCCTTTGGGCTTATTCTCAAGATCACGGGTCTGAATGACGAGCTCAGATCGATAGCTGTGATCGGTTGGGCCATGCTCGTCTTTGGTTTTTTTCTTTTTTGGGCCGATCAGGTGGGTGAGAGCCATAAAACCGACAAGGATTGGTCGTTACAGGACGCTATGATCATCGGCATCTGGCAGGCTGTTGCGCTCATCCCCGGCACCTCACGATCAGGCATCACGATCACGGGTGCGCGCTTCTTGGGATATGGGCGCCACGACTCGGCGAAACTGGCGATGCTGATGTCGATTCCAACCATTCTCGCCAGTGGGATCTATCTCGCGGCAGAGAGCTTTGCCACCGCGGATGCAAGGGTCTGGTTGGACGGCGCGATCGCAGCCTTTTTCGCTTTTTTAGCCGCTCTGGCCTCTCTTGCGGTGATGATGCGGTTGCTGCGCAGAGTAAGCTTCACGCCCTACGTGGTGTATAGAATTGCGCTTGGCTTGGTCCTCTTGTGGATCGCCTACACTTAGCTGGGTTTCCCCTCTGAGGCGGCGGCCGGGGCCGGTGGGTGTCCACCCGGTCTGTACTTCCAAAGATAATCGGGAAGAACATCGCCTAGAGGTGTTGGAGCGATCCCCAGATCGGAGAAGGACAGAGCGTCTTCACTGACCACATTGTCAGATTGAAGGCTGCGAACCTGATCGGGTGTGATCTGCGCCGGGATCAAACCGCCTGTTATCCTCTGAACATTGTCCATGCCGAAGGCCATGAGCCGCGCCAACGGCAACGGAATATCAAAGAGGGGACGTTTGCGTTCAATTTGCGTGAGCATCAGGGTCATTAACTCGCGAAAAGTTTTCACATCGGGCCCGCCCAGTTCGTAGATCCCCGGCGTTTTCTCTCCCGTAACAGCTTGGACCACCGCCTGAGCGACATCACCAACATACACCGGTTGGAACCGGGTCGACGCTCCGACAACAGGGAGTACCGGCGCCACTTTCGACAATTCGGCAAAACGATTGAAGAATTGATCCTCGGGCCCGAAGATGACTGACGGACGCAGAATGAACGGCTCAGCGATATTCGTCAGAACGCCGGCTTCACCTCTCGCTTTGGTTTGCGAGTACACGCTGCTTGAGTCTTCGCTCGCTCCGATAGAAGATAAATGGACCATACGTGCAATGCCGGCCTCCGCTGCAAGCTTGGCGATGCGTGTGGCGCCCTCTTGCTGGATCGCAACGAAATTGTTTGTCCCGCGAATATCAAAAGTCCCAACACAATTCACAACGCAATCGGCACCGTCCAGAGCATTGGTCACGGAGGCCTCGTCGAGAATATCGCCTTTCACAGCCTGCACTTGACGATCCGATGTCTCCTTTACCAAGAACGCGGCGCTTTCTGGATTCCGGACTGCGATTTTGACAGCGCAGCCCTGTGGAACCAGACTGCGGACGATGTACCGGCCGACAAATCCCGACCCACCGAAAATAGTCACGTTCTTGGTCATCAAA
>JBCCNY010000242.1:0-5462 GCA_039025595.1 Pseudomonadota bacterium
AAAGCTAGTTTAATTCCGACATCGTAGGGGTTATCGTGTACAGCCGCCGCCCGCACAGACGCTCGACGCCCATCCTGTCCGATTGGCGTGCAGCGCTGCGAGCAGGGAAATGCGACAGACGCGAGTTTCTGTCGGCAGTCTGTGCTCTGGGTGTAAGCGCCCCGTTGGCGCGGATACTAGCCGGTCCGGCCTCGGCGAATACCAATCCCAGGATCGCTCAGGGCGGCACGCTCCGCATTCAGCAGAACGTAAAAGCATTGGGCGATCCGCGCAGTTTTGACTGGTCCGAGATGGGCAACCTGACACGCGGGTTTCTCGAATATCTTGTTCAGTACAACCGAGACGGAACGCTGCAGGGCATGTTGCTGGAGAGCTGGGATACTAATGAAAACGCGACAGAGTACCGGTTTTTCGTTCGCAGAGATGTGGCGTGGAGCAATGGTGACCCCTTTAGCGCCAGCGATGTCGCATTCAATCTGACGCGCTGGTGCGATGCCGAGGCGCCTGGGAATTCCATGGCCAGTCGTTTGGTCGGGATGTGCGAGGCGGGTGGCGGTCCCTTGCGCCAGGACGCCATCACGCTAGAGGACGAACACACGCTTATCTTGCGTCTCAGTTCACCGAACATTGCGCTCATGGCCGATCTCTCGGATTACCCCGCAGCGCTTGTCCATCCCAGCTATGACGGCGGTGATCCGTTTGTGCATGGCATCGGGACGGGCCCCTTCAGGCCTGTTGAACTTGTCCCAGGGGAGCGCTGTGTGCTGGAACGCGACGCAGATCGCGACTGGTGGGGAAGCGCGGTCTATGGTGGGCCCTATCTCGATCGGATCGAATTTCTTGACTATGGCACCGATCCGATGAGCTGGGTGCGCGCTGCGCAAGCGGACGAGGTCGATCTGCTTTATGAAAGCGTGGGCGATTTTATTGAGGCGATGAACGATCTGGGCTGGACCCAGACCCGCACCGATACGGCGGCTACGATGGTCATCCGGGCCAATGCCGATGCCGTGCTGGACGGCAACCGGCCTTATGCCTCTGCGCAGGTGCGTCGCGCCTTGGCTCTGGCGGTGGATAATGCGACCTGTCTGGAATTGGGGTATGGCGGGCGTGGATTGGTGGCCGAGAACGATCACGTCTGCCCGATCCATCCCGGTCATGCGGCGCTGGGACCGGTTGAGACCGATCCCGCTCGGGCGCGGGAGGAAATCGCCGCGGCAGGTCTTGAAGAGTTTCGTCATACGCTTGTCACGCTGGATGATGAATGGCAGCGCAATACCGGTGATGCCGTTGCCGCGCAGCTCAATGATGCGGGGATCGCTACCGACCGTGTTGTTGTCGCGGGACGCAGCTATTGGGAAAACTGGAAATCCTATCCGTTCTCAGCAACCCAGTGGAACCATCGCCCTCTGGGTGTGCAAGTGCTCGCACTGGCCTACCGAACCAACGCCGTTTGGAACGAGACCGGATTTGCCTCGGCTGAATTTGATGCCAGTCTCGATCGTGCAATGGAAGTGTCCGATCCGATCGAGCGACGCGAGATCATGGCGCAGCTGCAAAGCATCCTTCGCAACGAGGGGGTGATCATTCAACCCTACTGGCGCGGGCTCTTTAATCACAACAATGGTCGATTGGTTGGCGCCGAACGCCATCCCTCGAACGAGATCCATCTCCATCAGATTGGGTTTGCAACAACCTAGCTGCTGAAAGGAAGAACTCTTTAGCGTCCCAGAATAACCCGAACGTAATTCTGGGTTTCACGGTATGGCGGGATGCCATTATGTTCTTCGACCGCTTGCGGCCCGGCATTATAGGCCGCCAGGGCAAGCCGCCAGGACCCGAATGTGCGATATTGCTCCGCCAGATAGCGTGCGCCGCCATCGAGATTTTGTGACGGATTATGCGGGTCAACCCCCAGATAAGCCGCCGTACCGGGCATCAGTTGCGCCAAACCAATCGCGCCCTTGTGGGACACGGCGCGCGGGTTCCAGGCCGATTCCTGCTGAACCAACCGCAAGAAAAGACCCACGGGGATGCCGTGGCGCAATGCAGCGGATCGGGCAACGTCGAGATAGGGGCCCTGATAGGGCCGGCCCAAGGCGTTATCAAAGCCATCCAGATCCCATTTGCTGGGCGTGTGAATGCTCGGCGGCTGCAATCTGATCGATGCGTTGTATTGCTGGCTGGCGCGGTTATCGAGCACCTGCGTTTGCGACTGAAAGATCTTGCGCTTGCTCTTGGTTGAGAAAATCTCGGCCAGCGCGGGGCCAGGTGCAGCGACGAGCGCGGCCAACGCCATACAGGCTGCCATAACTGCCGGTTTCTGCATGCTCAACGTCCCGTCCCTGCCTCGCGCGTACTATACCCAATCCGTCGTGGATTGCCAGACAGATGCAGCACAACGTGGGCAAGAACGTGCGTTGGCGTCGGTCGTTGAAATTTTAGTCTTTTATTCATCTTGTGGGAGTGTTGTAACGTCAGGCTCAGATCCACGTCACTTGAGGGGAAAATGCATGGCCGGTTCCGTCAACAAAGTCATCCTGATCGGTAATCTCGGGCGCGACCCCGAAGTCCGGACATTTCAGAACGGGGGAAAGGTCTGCAACTTGCGGATCGCGACCTCTGAAAACTGGAAGGATCGCAATACCGGCGAGCGTCGCGAAAAAACGGAATGGCATTCTGTGGCGATCTTCAACGAAAACCTCGCGCGGCTGGCGGAACAATATCTGCGCAAAGGCTCCAAGGTCTATATCGAAGGCAAGCTGGAAACCCGCAAGTGGCAGGATCAATCCGGACAAGATCGTTACTCGACCGAAGTGGTCCTGCGTCCTTACGGCGGAGAATTGACGTTTCTTGACGGACGGGATGGCGGTGGCGATGGTGGTGGTAGCTACGGAGGTGGCGGCGGATATGAGAGCAGCCCTGCGCAAAGCGATGCTCCCTCCGCGCCGCCGGCACGCGATTACGACGACGAAATTCCGTTCTAAAGCGCTTCTAGACATCCGCGCGGCCAGCGACGCCGGCCCGGATTTTGAGTATTTGAAGCAAGGTGAAGCAAGGGCGACGCGCCTGTTCGGCACGCGCGCTCTAATCTTGTGGGAACATTCACTCTGGTCAAGCCAGTCGTGCAAGACTAAGGCCTCGCGTAACAATCCTTCAGGCCAAACACTAATCAGGACACCCGCATGGATCTGCGCAACATCGCCATCATTGCTCATGTCGATCATGGCAAGACAACGCTCGTCGACGAATTGCTGCGGCAATCAGGCGCCTTCCGCACCGGACAGGCTGTGGCCGAGCGCGCACTGGACAGCAATGATCTGGAGCGCGAGCGGGGCATCACGATCCTGGCCAAAGCGACCTCGGTCGAGTGGAAAGGCACGCGGATCAATATCGTCGATACGCCCGGACATGCCGATTTTGGCGGCGAGGTTGAGCGCATTCTCAGCATGGTCGATGGTGTGGTTTTGCTGGTGGATGCCGCCGAAGGACCCATGCCGCAAACCAAGTTTGTAACATCCAAGGCGCTCGCCTTGGGGCTGCGCCCAATCGTGGTTCTCAACAAGGTTGATAAACCCGATGCCGAACCCGACCGCGCCCTTGATGAGTGTTTCGACCTCTTTGCTGCGCTCGATGCTTCTGAAGATCAGCTTGATTTTCCGCATATGTATGCGTCCGGCCGCTCAGGCTGGGCCGATCACGAGCTTGACGGGCCGCGCAAGGATCTCGGCGCGCTTTTTGATTTGATCGTCAATCATGTCCCTGCCCCGCGCCAGATCGCCCAGGCGGACGAGGACTTTCGCATGCTGGCGGTCACGCTGGGCGCCGATCCTTTCGTCGGGCGCATCCTGACCGGTCGGGTTGAAACAGGACGCGCAAAGGTTGGTGCCACGATCCAGGCCTTGAGCCGGATGGGCCAGAAGATCGAGCAATTCCGCGTGACCAGGATCCAGGCATTTCGGGGGCTGACAATGCAGGATATCGACACGGCCGAGGCGGGCGATATCGTCACGCTTGCGGGCATGTCAAAGGCCACTGTGGCTGATACGCTGTGTGCGCTGGCCGTTGAGAACCCGCTCGAGGCACAGCCCATCGACCCGCCAACCATTTCCGTCACCTTCGGGATCAATGACAGCCCACAGGCCGGTCGCGACGGCAAGAAGGTGCAAAGCCGCGTGATCCGCGAACGGTTGATGAAAGAGGCCGAACAGAATGTGGCCATCCGGGTCACCGACACGCCCGGCGGTGAGGCGTTCGACGTGGCGGGCCGGGGCGAGCTTCAAATGGGCGTGCTCATCGAAAATATGCGCCGCGAGGGATTTGAGCTATCGATCTCGCGACCACGCGTTTTGATGCGCGAGGATGAGGCGGAGCAAAAGCTGGAGCCGGTTGAAGAAGTCACGATCGATGTCGACGACGACTTTTCCGGTGCCGTGATCGAAAAACTGACCGGCGCACGGCGCGGCGAGATGACGGAGATGAAGCCCGCAGGCTCTAGAAAGACCCGCATCGTGGCCTTGGTGCCCTCGCGCGGGCTGATCGGCTACCACGGCGAGTTTCTGACCGATACGCGCGGCACGGGTGTGCTCAACCGCGTATTTCACGGCTGGACCCCGCATAAAGGCCCGATCCCTGGGCGCCGCGCCGGTGTTCTGATTTCGATGGAGGCGGGCGAGGCTGTGGCCTATGCGCTCTGGAACCTCGAAGAGCGTGGGCGGATGTTCATCGGACCACAGGAAAAGGTCTATCAGGGCATGATCATTGGTGAGCATAGCCGGGATAACGATCTGGAGGTCAATCCGCTTAAGGGTAAAAAACTGACCAATGTCCGTGCGTCAGGTACTGACGAAGCAGTGCGGCTGACGCCCCATATCCAGTTCAGCCTCGAAGAGGCGATTGCCTATATCGATGATGACGAATTGGTGGAGGTGACGCCGAGTGCGATACGCCTACGCAAGCGCTATCTCGATCCGCACGAACGCAAGCGCGCGGCCAAAGCGGGCTAAGGCGCGATCTCGATCTGGCCGGTCACCTGCAGCGCACCACCCCGCAACTCCGTCACGATCATCTCGCCTGAACTGGGAAAGACTTCAGTGAGCGCCGTGATGTTCACCTGATGGGTCACAAGGACCAGACGCCCGCCTCCCCAGTTTGCGAGCTCCTCCAGAAGCGCCGCGCTTTGTTCCGGGCCCTGCGCGCGATTGCGGAAAAACGAATTCAGGGGCGGCATATCGGATACCGGTGCCAGATCGAGTAACTGAGCTGTGTCACGACACCGACACCACTGACTGGTCCAGACCTCGTCGAAGACAATGGCCCGATCCCTGAGCGCCTGCCCGATCTGTTCGGCCTGCGCTCTGCCGCGATCATCCAGGTTTCGCTGCGTGCTGCAATCCTCAAGCCTGAAGTTGCCTGGATCCCCTGTGCCCGGCGCGAGCGCATGGCGCATCAGGACAATCGCC
>JBCCNY010000243.1:0-5461 GCA_039025595.1 Pseudomonadota bacterium
AAGGTTCTGCACTTGCGGGTCCGAGAAATGCGGCGGCGAAAACCGAAAATCCTTGCAAGTCGGCTCGATGGGTAAGGTCACGGACTCACCGGATTGATCCGAACTGGCTCAGCATGTTTCCTCGTTCTTTCATCTCGCCTACGTGACACGCCTTTTGAACTACGTCCATTCGTCCCGAGCTCTCGCTCCACCGGTTGCGCCGGAGGCTATCACATTTGCTCTGAAGCTCCCCAGCCATTTTGATCCTGTTTCTCTGGCAGATGAGAGACGTCAGGGCGTTTGGAATGGTTGAAATACCTGTATGGCTTATTTTTAGCGCGGTGCCTGAAACCTCGATTGTGTGCCGGCATGCTCAACCTTGCCATCTGGACCGCGCGAAAAGGCTCCGAAGCGTGCGTCAACGTCGGTCTGGATTGCTGGTTTGCCTCTTGGTGGTACGTTAGATAGGGCTATGGACATCGTTCTGGTCACCTCCGTTATTGCCACACTTTTTGTTGTGATTGGTCTCTCCGACCCGCTTTCGGCCAAACTGAAATTGCCGTTTAGCGTCATCCTCGCCGTTCTGGGTTCTCTCATCGGAACGGCGGCCTTGTGGATCATACAAACCGACCTCACGGATGCGCTGAATCCCATAGCCGCGGCTATTCTGAATTTCCCAATCAACTCAAATGTCTTTCTCTACCTGTTTTTGCCCACCCTGCTCTTTCAGGCAACGCTGGGCATGAATCTGCGCCGCATGCTGGATGATTGGGTTCCCATTCTTGTCATGGCAGTCGTCGCTGTTTTGGTGGCCACCTTCGCGGTTGGATATGCGCTCAGTGCCATAAGCACCTTGCCCATCGTCGCCTGCCTTTTGCTGGGTGCCATCATATCCACAACGGACCCCTCCGCCGTGGTCAGTATTTTCCGCTCGATCGCCGCGCCACAACGCCTCGGCAGAATTATCGAGGGCGAGAGCTTGTTGAACGACGCGGCCGCTGTCGCACTTTTTGGACTTTTCATCGGTTATGTCATGGTGGGCGTCCCCGACCCGACCCTACAGGACGCGTTGGGAGAGTTTCCTTTGCTGCTCGCGGGGGGCGCGTTGACAGGATGGTTTCTGGCCCGTTTGGCGCTTTGGCTTATGGCTCAGTTTGAAGGATACGAGCTGGCGCAGATCTCTTTGTCGGTGGCCTTGCCCTATCTGGCCTTTATTGGCGCCGAACAAACCGTCGGGGCCTCTGGTGTGATTGCCGTCGTAACCGCCGGGCTGACGCTCAACCTTGCCGCACCGGGGCGTCTGACACCACAGGCCTGGTCCCGCCTGTCGGGCACCTGGGACGTTCTGGCCTATTGGGCAGGGGCGCTGATCTTCATTCTGGCCGCGATCCTGATCCCAAGGTTTCTGGCTGACGTCAGGTTGAGCGATCTGGCGCTTTTGGGTGTCGTGGTTGTTGCAGCCTTTGCCGCGCGCGCCGCTGTGCTGTTTGGATTGCTGCCTTTGCTCACCGTCTTGCGCGTCTCACCCGCGATCGAACCGCCTTACCGTTTAGCCATGCTGTGGGGCGGGCTGCGCGGTGCGGTCACCCTGGCGCTGGCGCTGGCTGTTACGGAAAGTGCGCTGGTGCCGGGCGAAGTGAAGCGCGTCGTCGGCATTCTGGCCACAGGGTTCACGCTGTTCACCTTGTTGGTTCAGGGCACGACTTTGCGCATGGTGATCAGCCGGTTAAAACTCGACCGTCTCACCCCGCTCGACGAGGCGCTCTCGCAACAGGTCGTGGCGGTGGCGCTACAGACCGTCCGCGAAGATGTGGCGCGCAACAACGAAAACTACGAGTTAAACCCCGACCTTGTGCGCTCGGAAGCGGTGACATTTGGCAACCGTCTCGAAGAGGCCGTGCAGCGGGCGGAGAATGCGCGCGATATTCTCGATCGCGACCGCGTCACGCTTGGACTGATCGCAATCGCCGGGGCGGAAAGAGACATCGTGCTGGCCCATATGCGTGACCGGTCCCTGTCGGTGCGACTGGCCGAAGATGCGCTTGTCGATATTGACCGGCTGATCGAAGCGACGCGCCTCGATGGTCGAACCGGATATATGCGGGCCGCATTGGCCACCGTTTCTTTCGGGTGGCAGTTTCGGGCGGCTGGCATTCTCAACGACTGGTTCGGCGCACAGCGCCCGATTGCCGTCATGACGGCGCATCGCTTCGAAATCTTGCTCGCACAAAGATTGGTGCTGCGCGATATCTGCGACTTCATCGCTACGCGTATCCGGCGTATTCATGGCCGGCGTGTTGCGGATATCCTGCGTGATCTGGTGGATCGGCGCATTGAGATTGTCGAGACCGCGCTCGAAGGTCTGCGGCTGCAATATCCGGGCTATTTCGAGGAATTGCAGAAACGATTCATCCGGCGCACGGCTCTTCGGTTCGAGGAGAGAGAGTATAATGCCATGCTGGATGACGGTCTGATCAGCACCGAACCCCATGCCGTCTTGATGCAATCGATCCTTACATCGCGCCGCGACGCCGAAAGGCGGCCCCGTCTGGATGTCGCGATCAAGCGGATCGAATTGCTGCAAAAACTGCCGGTCTTTTGTGACCTCGATCAGGCCAGCCTGAAGCGGTTGGCCCGCGCACTCAAAACCCGATATGCCGATGCAGGGGACATTATCATCCGCAAAGACGACCCCGCCAAAGATGTGTTTTTCATTGCCTCGGGGGCTGTCGAGTTACGCGTCGCGGGACAAAGCTGGCGTTTGGGACGTGGCGAGATTTTCGGCCAAGCCGCGCTTCTGAGCCGCAGACCACACAGGCCAACGGTAAAGGCCATCGTGCCGACCGCTCTTTTGGTTTTGGACGAACAGCGGTTCCAGCGCCTGCTGAAGCGCAGCAAAGGATTTCGCAAAGCGGTGCTGGACAGCGCCCAAGCGCGAGGCCTCGACCTGAGCAGATTTATCGGCACCTAGTCTACCGGTACGGCGCCTGAGCCGAGGATCGCGCCACCCAAGCCCGAAACCCGTTGATCAGGGACCTAAGCGGCGCGTTGCGTCGGAGCACGCGTCGTTTGGTCGCGACAATTGAGAGCTTTGCATAGCGGTCGCTTCACTCTTTGAAGCTACTTGCACGGTGCAAACGCCTGCGTGGCTGCGTAGCGGTGACCGAAAATAAGCGAGAGGCACGACCATCATGACGCGCAAAGCAACGCTTTCTGTCTGTCTCGGCACTATTATGGCGACGTTGATCGCTCAGCCCGGCGTCGCGCATGTGAAATGGTTCGTTGAAGAACAAGGCGATGTGGCGCCGAACTATGCCTTTTACGAACCTGCCTTCGTGATCTGGATCATGCTCGCCATGGCCATGGTCTCATTCTCCGTCTGGGTGGATGGCAAGCTTCCGACGATCAAGATCGTTGCCAGCAAAACGCGTCATGATTTCATGGAAATTCTCCGGGTCTTCACCGGTATGAGTTTTCTGCTGACCGCCTATGAAGGCGCTTTGCTCGCTCCCCATCATGTGATGGAAGGTCCGTGGGTCACAAAACTGCTCTTTCTGCAGGCGGGCATCGGCATCGTGTTGATCGCCAATCGTTGGCTGAAACAGGCAGCGATCGCCATGTTTGTCTTGCATGCCGGCGTCTTGGTCGTTTGTGGTGTGGCGGCAGCGCTGGAATACTCGATCTACGTGGGCATCGCCTTCTTCATTCTGTTCAACAACCTGAGCGATCCCGTCAAACGCGAACGCGCCAAACTCTATTCTGTTGACATGCTGCGCATATGGACCGGCATATCACTGGTAGCGCTCGCCATTGGGGAAAAGCTTGCCCCCGCGGCGCTCGGTCAAACCTTTGTCTCGGCCTACCAGTGGAATTTCATGCAAAGCTTGGGGTTTGAGATCTTTGACGACCGCCTGTTCGTGCTATCCGCTGGCATGATCGAGGCCGTGATTGGCACCGTCCTGATCCTCGGGACCACTGTGCGTCTTGTGGTCCTGGTTCTGTCAGCTGCCATGGCATTATCCAATGTCGTCTTTATCCTTCAGGGCAACACAGAGGCCGCGCTGGTGGAGTTTATTGGTCATATGCCGATTATCGGAACCGCTCTTATTCTGCTACTGCTCGGCTATGGTCAGCGGCTCAAAGTCACCGACCTGATTGAACAGCTCCGGCCCGTGCGCCCGATGCAAGGCTCGGCGTAAACCTTCGGACTTAGAAGAGTTCTGCTTCAAGGGCCTTCGGATCGGCTCGTGTCGCGGGGCGGCCTTTAGCGCCCGTTCCAGACTGGGGCGCCGCGTTTTGTCCGCGCCTGCGACTGTCAGAGCCCAGCTTCGACCTCCAGAATGCTGTCACGCAGAATGTCCGCCACCTCGTCGATCATGGCCTCATCCATGATCAGCGTTGGGGACAAGATGGCGACGTTGGCGAGCGGACGCACGATCAGACCCCGCTTTTGGCAGGCACGGGTGATCTTTTTGGCGACCTCCGCCTCGGGCGGGTAGCTCTCCTTGGTGACCCGGTCTTTGACGAACTCGATGCCCATCATGAAATGGCTGCCGCGCGCCTCGCCCACCATCTCGATATCGGTCAGCGCGCGCAGCTTTTGCTCGAAATAGGCTCCCGTTTTGCGCACTTGTTCCGGCAAACCTTCGCTTTCCATGATCTCGATGTTCTTCAGACCTGCCGCCGCGGCTGCCGGGTGGCCCGAATAGGTCATCCCGTGCAGAAACATACCGTCTGGCCCCGAAATGATATCGTGGATCTCGTCCGAGACGATCGTCGCGGCGAGTGGTTGATAGCCGGAGGTCAAACCCTTTGCGGTGGTGATGATATCGGGCACCATCCCGTAGACCGCCTCGGAGGCAAAGAAATGTCCGAGTCGGCAAAAGGCGGTCACCACCTCATCTGCAATATACTTGATGTCATATTCCTTGCAGAGCTCAAGCGCGCGTTTGTGATAGCCCGGCGGTGCCGTAATCACGCCGCCCGCGCCTTGTATGGGTTCTGCGATAAAGGCGCAGATCTTGTCAGCTCCGATCTCTTCGATCTTGGCGCGCATCCCGGCCATCAGATGGTCGAGGAATTCCGCCTCGGTCGCGCCCGCCCCGTCGCGCCAGTGATGCACGGAGGGCAGATGGTGCACGATATCATGCGCGGCGTGCCAACCATCGGCATAGAGCGGCGTGGTCATCCCCATCGCCAGATAGGTCGAGCCGTGATAGGCACCCATCCGGCTCAGCACTATTTTCTTCTCGGGCTTGCCGAGACGGATATTCATGTGGTGAAGGATGCGGATCGCGCTGTCATTGGCGACCGATCCAGAGTTTGAAAAATAGACCGCGTTGAGATGCCCGGGCGCAAGGCTTGCCACTTTCTCGGCAAGGGCCGCGGCCTTGGGGTGGGTGAAATTGTAAAAGGTCGAATAGAAATCCAGCGTCCGGAGTTGTTCGGCAATGGCCTCGACCATCTCGGTGCGACCATGGCC
>JBCCNY010000244.1:0-5449 GCA_039025595.1 Pseudomonadota bacterium
ACACCGAATGTTACAATCATCAGGCGCCACATCGCCCATTTCCTCACTCGAATAGGTAAACGAATGACAAGATGTTACACGATTCGACACCGTCTTTACACGAAAAGCGTCGTAGGAGTGCGCGTACCGCTTTACGCAATCGGGCGACCCGGCTATCCCATCACCTATGTCAGATACGAAAGATAGCCCCAAGATAGGCGAAGAAGGCGGCCCAAATTCTGTGGCGGAGCCGTTACGGCGCGCGATTGGTGAGCGCTATCTGACCTATGCGCTGTCCACAATCATGCATCGTGCGTTGCCGGATGCGCGCGACGGGCTCAAACCTGTTCACAGGCGCATTCTCTACGCGATGAGCCGTCTGCGTCTGACGCCCGAGGGCAGGTTTCTCAAATCGGCTAAAATCAGCGGTGATACGATGGGCGATTTCCATCCTCATGGTGACGCCGCGATCTATGACGCAATGGCCCGGCTGGCGCAGGATTTCAACGTCCGGTATCCGCTTGTCGACGGGCAGGGCAACTTTGGCAATATTGACGGCGATAACCCGGCCGCGTCGCGCTATACCGAAGCGCGGATGACCGACATCGCACAGGCGCTTCTGGAAGGCCTTGATGAGAACGCGGTCGATTTTCGCGACAATTACGATGGTCGGTTACAGGAACCGGCCGTGCTGCCCGCCAGCTTTCCTAATCTGCTGGCCAATGGGGCTGCAGGTATTGCGGTAGGTATGGCCACGAACATTCCGCCGCACAATATCGGCGAGCTGGTCGATGCCTGTCTGCACCTCATCAAGACGCCTGATGCTCGCGACGATACTCTGATCAATTTAATCCCGGGCCCAGATTTTCCAACCGGTGGCGTTATTGTCGAGCCGCGTCAGAGCATTCTGGAAACATACCGCACGGGGCGCGGGGCTTTTCGTCTGCGCTGCCAATACGAAGTTGAGGATCTTGGAAGAGGTCAGTGGCAGATCGTGGTCACCGAGATCCCGTATCAAGTTCAGAAATCGAAACTCATCGAGAAACTGGCCGAGGTCATTCAGACCAAGAAAGTGCCGATCCTTGCCGATGTCCGCGACGAAAGCGCGGACGATATCCGTGTTGTGCTGGAACCACGATCGAAGAATGTCGATCCCGAGATTCTCATGGGGATGCTTTATCGCAACTCCGATCTTGAACTGCGTTTCAGCCTGAATATGAACGTATTGATCGACGGGGTGACGCCGAAGGTCTGCAGCCTGAAGGAAGTGCTGCGCGCGTTCCTCGATTTCCGCCGCGAGGTGCTGATCCGACGCAGCCGTCACCGGATGGAAAAGATCGATCACAGGCTCGAAGTGCTCGAAGGTCTGATCGTAGCTTTCCTGAACCTGGATCGCGTGATCGACGTTATCCGCTATGACGAGGAGCCGAAGACTGCGTTGATGCGTGAGGATTGGTCAAAAGATCACGCTCGGGCGCTCTCGGAGGCCGATTATGTGCCACCTGCTCCGGGTGACGGAGAATTGTCGGAGTTGCAGGCGGAAGCGATCCTGAATATGCGCCTGCGCAGTCTGCGACGACTGGAAGAAATGGAGCTTCTGCGCGAGCAGAACAACCTGATGGAAGAGCGTCAGGGCCTCGAAGATCTGCTGGACAGCGAAGCATTGCAATGGGCAGAGATTGCCGGGCAACTCAAAGAGGTCAAGAAGACGTTTGGTGGCAAAGATGCACGCGGTGCAAGGCGCACGGGTTTTGCAGAGGCCGGGGAGGTCGAAGAGGTGCCGCTCGAAGCGATGATCGAGCGCGAACCAATAACCGTCGTCTGTTCGCAGATGGGTTGGTTGCGCGCTCTGTCCGGACACATCGATCTCGATCGGGAACTCAAATTTAAGGATGGTGATGGACCGCGTTTCATCTTTCATGCCGAAACGACAGATCGCCTGCTCGTCTTTGGCAGCAATGGGCGCTTTTACACATTGTCTGCGGCAAATTTGCCCGGCGGTCGCGGTATGGGCGAGCCCGTGCGCCTGATGGTTGATCTGCCAAACGAAACCGAAATCGTAGCGATCCTGATCCACCAACCGGGCCGCAAGCTGCTGGTTGCGTCCAGCGCGGGTGACGGTTTCATTGTGCCAGAGAACGAGATCGTGGCGCAAACCCGGTCTGGCAAACAAGTACTCAACGTGCGAGATGCCGTTCGGGCACTGGTTTGCGGGCCGATCGTGGGCGATCACGTGGCCTGTGTGGGCGAGAATCGGAAAATGCTGGTCTTTCCCCTGGAGGAGTTGCCAGAGATGACCCGGGGCAAGGGTGTCCGGCTTCAGAAGTACAAGGATGGTGGATTGGGTGATGCGACCACTTTCACACTCGCCAATGGTCTGAGCTGGCAGGATCCTGCAGGCCGCACGCGGACGGAATACGACCTCGCGGAATGGATGGGAAAACGCGCCTCTGCAGGTCGGATGGCACCTCGCGGCTTTCCGAGGGATAACAAGTTCACTTAGAGATCTGCGAATTTATCCGGAACGTCGCCCTGTTTCAGCCTGATTTCGATTTTAAGTCTGTCGTATGACAAGCTTCCAAACCCAGACCCAAGTTGCGCGAGGCGAGAGGGCGGTTCGGGCCGTTTTCTACGGCCGAGGTAAACCTCTGTTCCTGCTATATCTTCGCACAGCTCTGCTGACACTTGTGACACTTGGCATCTACCGCTTCTGGGCCAGGACCCGGATCCGAAAGTACATCTGGTCGGCGACAAGCGTGGCGGATGATACGTTTGAATATACCGGCACCGGCCTTGAAAAGCTGCTGGGCTTTCTTCTCGCCGTTGTGGTTCTGGCAATTTATCTGGGCCTCGTTCAAACGGCCTTGGCCTTCTTTGGCCTGTTTCTTTTTGCCGAACCCGAAAGCGAGGCACAGGTCATCGCGCAGCTTGCGGCGTTCTACATCAGTTTCCTCGCGGTCCTGCCGCTGATCTTTTTCGCGCAATATCGCGCCCGGCGCTACCGGCTGGCGCGAACGCGCTGGCGGGGGATCCGCTTTGGCATGGACCTTGCAGCTTGGGGCTATGCCGCGCGAGCGCTTGGTCATCTTCTGCTGACACTTGTGTCTTTCGGCCTGCTCTGGCCGCGTCAGTCCTTCTGGCTTGAAAAATACATGACGGATCGCTCCTATTACGGTGAGGCGCGTTTTCATCAGGGCGGGCGCTGGACAGAGCTTTATCCGGGCCTTGCCCATGTGGGTCTTGGATGTCTTATCCTGCTACTGAGCGGCGTCGTGATAGCAACGACAGAGGCGGCTTGGCTGGGCGGTCTGGGCGTGCTTCTTGGCCTTGTGTGGTTCTTGGTCGGTCTGGTTCACTACCGGGTCTTCGCCTTCAACTATCTGACCCGCTACAAACGTCTGGATGAGACCGTGACCTTTCAAGCGAGGCTGACGACGCGTGAGGTGCTGCGCCATATCCTGCTTGGCGCTCTGGCAATCATCGGTGCCTCGCTCGCCGGTGCTTTTCTCGTCTCTATGGTCTTTGGGGTTACAATGGGTATCGGCCTTGCGACGGGTGGGCTGGAAACACAGAGCCTCGACGCGCCCCCCGCCTTTCTCGGGGTAATCTCTGTGCTTACGGTCTTGGTCTATGTGGGGGTGATCCTTCTGATTGGCGGTTTGTGGCTTGTGCTGGTGACGCAAAAGGTGATCGGAAGCGCGGTAAATTCGTTCACGATTACAAATGTGGCGGGGCTGGACAAAATTCGGCAGCGCGCCGGGGATCAAGGCGCTGATGCCGAGGGTTTTGCCGATGCGTTGGATATCGGCGGCGGGATTTGATGGCCTTTGACGGCCGATATTACGACGGTGAAACAGGCGCGCCACAGGCTGCGCGTTTTGAACTGGATCGCGGCGCCGGTATTCTCCGCCTTATGGTGAAGCAGGGGTCAGCGCAGCATCTAGACTGGCCGCTCAACGATATCCGAGCTGTATCAGATGGGGCAAGACAGGGGCGGCTTGTTCTCTCGCTGCGCAGCGATCAGCACACAGATGGCACCCCGTTGCAGGTGTCGCGCCTCGTGCTCAAAGATGCGGGCGCGATCGCAGCGATCCGCGCGGCCTGTCCCGACCTCGATCGACGCGATGTCGCGTCTGGAACGATGCGTCGCGTCGTCTCGCGAGGGGCGCTGGCACTGGTCGCTATTGGCGTGATGCTCTTCGTGGTTCTGCCGGGGCTGGCGGGGACATTGGCGGCCTTGATCCCTGCTAATCGTGAAGCCCAGATGGGACGCGTGGTCGTCGAGCAGATGGAGCGTTTGTTCGCCGGTGGCGATACCGCATCCCTGCGGTGTCAAAATCCCGAAGGCGTGACCGCCTTGGCCGCGATGCTGGATCGGCTTGATGCGCCGCAAGAGCCGCCGATCACCATCTCTGTTTTTAACCACAAGATGGTTAATGCGTTTGCTGCGCCAGGCGGTCAGGTGGTGCTTTTGCGCGGCTTGATCGAAGAGGCCGAAAGTCCTGATGAAGTGGCCGCCGTGCTCGCCCACGAAGTGGCCCATGTCAGCGCGCGCGATCCCACGCGCGCCATGCTCCGCGCAGCGGGATCGGCAGGCCTGCTCTCGCTCGTCTTTGGGGATTTCGCGGGCGGAACCGCAGCGGTCGTCCTGAGCGAGGCCTTGTTGGATGCATCCTATTCGCGTGGCGCGGAAGAGGCCGCAGATGCGATGGCCCGCGACATGCTCCAACAGGCCGCGATTAACACAAAAGGTATGGCGGATTTCTTTGGACGTCTGGCGCAGAGCGAGCGGTTCATCGAGCTGCCGGTGTTTTTGTCCACCCATCCTGATACGGTCGCGCGCGAAGCGCAGGCGCGCCGTTTCTCTGAGACACAGACGCAGACGCGTTCCGCTTTAGATGATCGCCAATGGCAAGCTCTGCGCGGTATCTGTGACTAAACAGGTTACAAGTTCCACACGGGACTGTGAGAGACCAATGCATTGTCTGGTGAGCATGCGCGCACCATTTGTTGGGTCAAGCAAGCCACGGAAGGTTTCGGCATGATCAACAGACGGTTGTTTCTTCTTTTTTCCGCGTCAGTCGTATCTGTCGCCGGGGCTGGTCTGATTACTGCGCGTTCGGCCCGGGCTGGGCAGGTAAACTGGAACAAGGGTAATGGTGGATTCGCTGCAGATGGTGCGGACGTCGTGGCCTATTTTAGTCTGGATGCAGAGGCGCGCGGAGTACCAGGCACGGATGCCTATGTGACGGAGTGGGACGGTGCGCGCTGGCGGTTTTCCTCTGCTGAGAACCTTGCGGCTTTCGAGGCCAGTCCTGAACAATATGCCCCGAAATATGGAGGATATTGTGCCTGGGCTGTTGCGCAGGGATACACCGCACATGGTGATATCAATGCCTGGCATGTCGAGGACGGGCAGCTCTACCTCAACTACAACAACCGGATCAGAAGACGGTGGCGTAGGGACATA
>JBCCNY010000245.1:0-5437 GCA_039025595.1 Pseudomonadota bacterium
AAGCCGGTCGTCGCGCGTGATCCGGCTTCAAGTCGAACTTTATATTCTTCACCCATAAATGGGTCGCGGGATCTGATGTTGATCGCGCCTGCAAGCGCATTACGACCACTCTGCGTGGATTGCGGCCCTCGGAGGATCTCTACCTGCTCAAGATCCCAGACAGAAAATGGTCCGTTTTCCACCAAGAGCCCGAAATCGGAAATCGCTGCACCATCGACTGCCAACGAGATTGTGGCGGCGCCATTGGCACTAGGACCTCGTTGGTTCACACCTCGGACCGAAGGTACCCGAGCAGCTCCGGCAATCGTCACGCCCGGCGTTCGCTCCAGCGTGTTGATAAGACCGGGATCGGACCTTCGTTCAAGTTCTTCGCCGCTTATAACCACCGCGCTCGTCTGACTTTCTTGGACGTTTCGTTCAATTAGCTCACCACTGACGACAAGTGTTCCAAGGTCAAAAGGTTCTTCCTCGATTGAGTTTTGAGATACAAAGTTCCTAGAAACAACGTAGCTATCTTCTGCTATCGTGCTTGCGGCCAGACCAGTGCCGATCAGCATAGTGTCTAACGCCTTTTGTAAAGACATAGGCCCTTTCACTTGTGAACTTACTTGCCCGGAAAGCGCTTCGGCAGCGGCCATAACCTCAACATCTGTTTCTTCGCTCAACTCGGCGATTGCCGCTGGAAGCGGTTGCGCTGGCACATCAACAATTTGAATTTCCTCGGCAAAACCTAGTGTCGTCGACAACGTGAATGCAGTTGCCAGCGTCCAAAAATCCACCGTATTTCCCGGTTGTCTCGCCATAGTAACCCCAGTCCCTAAGCAGTCGGTTTCCCTGTTCTCAATGACTCAACGAACGGTTTTGGGGATCGTCCGGATTTTAGTTATGGGGGGTCAGAATTGTGAGACCGGGTAAGGCTCTTGAAACCTGAGCATTGCGAGAGTAGGCCATGGTCCGGAGCGCTTGAAGCGGATCAGACAGGTCGAGACGACCGGTAACGCGGCTTTGGGCTAGGGTACGATTTGTTATTACGATGCTACCCGGCAGACGGCGGTCGAGAACACGAACCACGTCCGCAACCGTCATCCCATCCACTGACAATCGGTCCTCCTTCCAAGCGGCAACCATGTCCGTGTCCGTTTTAGCAACGTGGCCGATATCCGTCGCGCTTACTCGAACGCTTTGACCTGCAGTTAACAAGGCCGTCTGACCGTGTGCCGAGACTTCGACCGCCCCTTCTGCCACAGCGACCTGTATCACATCACTTAGTCTTGACACTTCAAATGCGGTACCTTTGACCTCAACCGAAACGTCCTCGGCGGATACAACAAACGGAAAATCCGATGAATTGACGTCAAAGAAACCGCTGCCCTGCAAAAGCTCGACAACACGAAGGCCTTCGTCCGTCTTATCTGCGAGGGCGCTTCCAGCGTCCAAAATGACCCTGTCGCCTGACGTCAGAGCAAAGCCAGATACGGCTGAACTTGTAGTGAAGTCGGCAAGAAGGCGGATACGAAGGGAATCATAGGAAAAGTACCCGGCGAGACTAAGTGCCAGGAAAAGAGCAAGTGCTCCCCCTCCCTTTGGCCTGGCTTTCTCGCGCGATGCAGTCCACGCCGTCGCAACTCTGTCGTACGCGGCACGCGCTTCCGGACCACGAGAGACAAAGCTGTTCTGCGCCCTTTGCGCCTCTTTGTCCTTGGGATTGTCCCGCAGGCTTAAGAAAATACGCGCCGCCTCACGTGCCAATCGGTTATCTTTGTCGTTAGAGATGTTAGCGCCTCATTCAAATAGCTCTCTTAGATACAACGAATGAAACAGAAGACTGTCCGATTATCTCGGGGCGTCTATTGCCAAGGATATTTCTACCAAAGCGTCTTCTACCAATTCGTAAGCTCTGGACCTAGAAATCTGCATTCTCAAGCCGATCTGGGTGTAAGAAAGCCCCTCATTTGATCGCAGACGCAAGGCCCGCACTGTGCGTTTTGGTAGACGCATCAGCGCTGCTACAGCCCTGCGCAAGTCTTGCCTTGCGACAACAATCTGCTCACTGTCGGGGGCGGTTTCAGACACGAGGTATTCGAGCGCAAGTACGTTTCGTTCCAAGCGCTGCCTTCTTAGAAGATCATAAGCGATGTTGTAGACAATGCGCTGAAAGATAGGCTTTGCCTGCGATGCAGGATAGTCCTTGTCATGCCAGCGCAGCCAGCTTTCCTGAACGATTTCCTCAGCAACAGCACGGCTTTCGACAATCCGACAAGCGACTGAGATCAGTTTCTCACGGTCTTCAACAAAGGCACTGAGTGCCGCATCAGCGCTAGAGTTCCGCATACGTCTTCCCGATACATCGTTTTATCCGCCGATATGTCTGGCTTGATACTGACGCTGCGCTTGACCACGGACACCTATAATTAAACCAAGAGCCGCCGGGTCAATAGAAGAGCTCTGGTTTGAACGCCGTCTGAAACCTTTTCATTGTTGCGTATTTGTCAGACAGGTCGCAGACGAATGAGTGGTTGTCGAACACTGGCACAGAAATAGAATTACAAGTCTAACGTGTTATTTGTGTTTGGAAAAAGCTTTCGCAAATGGACAAGGCTGTGAGCCAGCGCCGCCTCTGCGACCGAGAGGCCGGCACCGGCTTCAAGTCTACGCCAATCTCGAAAGAACAACCGCGAGCAACAAGATGGAATTGGTTTTTCACCAAATACCTAATTGGAATAAAGAGATAAGGCTTTTAAGCGCTCTATTCGGGTACCAAAAGAGTTTTCTCGACCGGCCAGCTCAGCCAAAGCACGTCGCCTTCTGTGATGTTCTGGGGAATGTCCTGATCGCGCGAAATGACCTTTAGTGTCTTGCCGTTAGTCTGAAGAAAACACGTCGCCATGGCACCGGCAAAAACGCGGCCTTCAAGGACAGCCTGACACTTTGAGATTGCACCTTCTTTAGGCTCATCCCTCGAAATCGTGATATTCTCTGGCCGCACGGCAAGCAGACCGGTCATTGACGTCGTTGGAGGGGTTTTAATTTCGGCGCCATCACCGCTGATACCGGTGAGAATATTGGCTTCGCCGAGAAACTCCGCCGCAAAAAGATCGGCGGGATTGTTGTAAACCTCACGTGGTGAGCCTGCTTGCACCATTCTGCCATCACGTAAAATCCCGATCTTGTCGGAAAGCGTCAGCGCTTCTTCCTGATCGTGGGTTACAAAAATAGTAGTAATGCCGACTTCCCGCTGAATGCGTTTCAGTTCAAACTGCATGTCCACCCGAAGGGCCTTGTCCAACGCGGACAACGGCTCATCCAGCAAAAGAACACGGGGGTTGGTCACAATGGCCCGCGCGAGCGCCACGCGCTGTCGCTGCCCGCCGGACAATTGATGGGGTTTGCGGTTTGCGTGATGGTCGAGTTGCACAAGCTCCAACGCCTCGCCGATCCGCCGCCGTTCCACGGCCGCACCGACCTTTCGCACCCGTAATCCAAAGCCGATATTGTCAGCGACACTCATATTTGGAAAGAGTGCATAATTCTGGAACATCATGCCGATGTCGCGTTTCTCGACCGGAATGTTTTCGACCGATTGCTCTCCGATCCGAATGGTGCCGCTATCCATAAATGTAAAGCCGGCGATCGCGCGCAACAGAGTGGTCTTGCCGCTTCCCGACGGGCCCAAAAGCGCAAAAAACCCGCCATTGGGGAAATCCATGGTGACATCGTTAAGCGCCTTGAGTGAGCCGAATGACTTCGTAATATTCTGAACAGATACTTCGGCCATCAGCGGTCTCCGCCAAAGTTGGAAAATCGCGCCGCGCAGAGCATGACCGCCATTGAGATTATAATAATGATCGTTGAGATCGCATTAATCTCCGGCGTAAAGCCCTTGCGAATTGAAGTGTAGATCAGCACTGGCAGCGTGCTGTCACCGGGCTCTGACAGAAAGTAGGAAACGACGAACTGATCGAAACTGACAGCGAACGCAAAGAGCGCGCCCGCGATGATGCCTGGCGCAATCCAAGGCAATGTCACGCAGCGCGTTATGGTCCAGCCGTCGGCGCCCATGGAGCGTGCGGCTTCCTCGAGTGTTGCGTCAAAAGTTGCGAGACGGGCGCTGACGACGACAATCACGTAAGGCAGCGCAAGGGCGACATGTCCGATGACAACCGAGGGCGTGCCGCGACCCAGCCCCACTCCGAAGAAGAAGATCAACATGGCGGTGCCGGTAATCAGCCACGGGATGGCGATGGGTGGAAAGAGCATGACTTGCAAAAAGCGTTTTCCTCTGAACTCGAAGCGGAACAGGGCAATCGAAGCCGCAGTTCCCAGGATCGTCGCGATCACTGTTGTCACCAAGGCAATTCCGATCGAAAGTGTGGCCGCATCAATGATTTCGGCGTTGCCTGCCAGCTTTTCATACCATTTGAGAGAGAACTCGAACGGCAGCTGATAAAACTGCGATTCATTGAAAGACATGAATGCCATCACAACAATCGGAGCATAGAGGAAGAACAGGATGCAGGCCAACCAAAGCTTGCCGAGGCGTGCAAGGGATGTACCACTCATGTCTGAGCGCTTTTCAACACGGGGCTGGCGATAGCCAGTATCAAAAGTACGACGGCCAGAAGGATAAAAGACAATGCCGCGCCGAGTGGCCAGTTGAAGACCGCAACGAACTGATCTTCGATCACTGTTCCGTAGTAGGTACCGACGCGCCCGCCCAGAATACGTGGCTCCATGAACGAGCCGACAACGGGAACAAAAATCAAAACGGCACCGGCCAACAATCCGGGAAGCGACAACGGCAGGATGACCCGCCAGAGAATTGTGAGTTTAGTCGCTCCCATCGAACGGGCGGCATCGATCAGGTTATCGTCAATGGCTTGCAAAGCGAGATAGGAGGTCAGGATCACGTAAGGCACGTAAGAGTGGACCAGCCCGATTACGATCGCAGACGTCGAGAACATAAGGTTTACCTCAACGTCAAACGGCAAAATGGCGTTCAGCCCCAAGTCCAGCACACCGTTTCCGCGCAGCACGATGGCCCAGGAAAAGATACGCACCAGCGAATTCGACCAGAACGGCAGTATTACCAAAAGAAACATCGCCTCCCGAGATCGGCCCTGGATGACCTTGGCAAGCACATAGGCGCAGGGAAATCCAACCAACATGGCAATCGCGGTCACGGTGAAACCGAGGCGAATAGACTTCCAGAGAAGCGTTGCATATGTTGAGGTTTGGAAGAACGCAGCGTAATTCTCGGCGGTGTAGGCCCATTCGGTATCCCCAAACGGTACATCTGACAGAAAGCTGAAATAGAGCATGGCCGACAGCGGCAGGAAGATTGCCACTGTCAGCCAAATGTAGGCGGGAGAAAGCAACCCGAGGATGCGAAGCCGGTCCCGGTTGACAAGGCTTACCGCCATCCACTCCCCCTGAGATA
>JBCCNY010000246.1:0-5433 GCA_039025595.1 Pseudomonadota bacterium
ATCCTGAACGGGCGCAAACACTGGATCACCGGTGGCGGCGTGTCGAAGCTTCATCTCGTTTTCGCCCGTCTCATCGACGAGGCGGGATTCGAACAGGGCATTGGCGGCTTCATCGTGTTTGCCGAGCCTGCCAAAGGTGTTTTCCCAAAAGGATTTGAGGTTCTGGGTCGCGAAAAAACGCTGGGTCTGTGCGGAATGCCCGAAGCTGAGCTCGGCTTCGACAACCTGGAAGTCCATAAAGATTGGCTGCTTGTGCCGCCCTCGGGGCACCAACGCGGATTTGCAGACCTGATGCGCGCCTATAATTCGCAGCGCGTCGGGGCGGGCACGATTGCTCTCGGCGTTGCGGCTGGCGCGTTGGAGCATGCCAAACGCTATCTGCTTGAACGCGAACAGTTCGGGCGTCCTTTGGCCGAGTTTCAAGGACTGCAATGGATGATCGCGGATATGGATACGCAGGTTCAGGCCGCGCGATTGCTGTTGCGCGACGCGGCGCAATCGGCCGAGACCGAAGACAGCGGCTTTCCGGAAATGTCGAAGGCGGCGCGCGCGAAACTCTTCGCCTCGGAAATGGCAATCAAAGTTGTCAACGACGCCCTGCAAGTGTTTGGCGCACGGGGATATAGCGACAAAGAACCCCTCGAGCGCATGTACAGGGATGTGCGCATGTTCACCATTGGCGGCGGCACGGCCCAGATCTTGCGCAACCAGATCGCAAGCAGCGTGTTGGGGATTAAATCGCCACAAACGCGCGACGGATACGCCAAGGCGAACCTCGCACCGGGCACCCTGGCGGCGGAATAAGCGCGCGCGCCGCTCCGAATTCGATCGACTAAGTTACTGAAATCTGGCAAGGCTGAACGCCGAAAGATCCTTGTTCTGGGTGTCTCGAGCGAGTTGCGCCGCAACGATCTGCCCCGATTTCGGTGCCATCATCAGACCATAATGCGAATGGCCGAAATTCGCGAATAACCCCTCGTGACCGTCCACCGGCCCAAGCGCAGGCAGGCTGTCGGGAAATGAGGGACGCCGTCCCATCCAGCTTTTCTTTTGCTCGGCGCGCAGGTCGGGGAACATGGCGCGCGCCACGTTGTGAAGGCGCGCGATCTTGCTCTCATTTGGGGGGGCGTCAATCGGTGCAAATTCCGCCTGCCCCGCAACACGCAGACCGCCCGCCATCGAGCTTGCGATGACTTTTGCATCGGTATCCATAATCGAGTTCTCTGTCATGATCTGAGGGTCCGGATACTCCACGTGATAGCCGCGTTCTGCCATTAGCGGAACCGATACCCCAAGGCTGCGCAACAGCTCCCGGCTCCAGACCCCCATGGCGATCACGACTGCCTTAGCGGGAAATCGATCTGTGTCGCAGATCACGCTCCAGCCCTCTGACCGGCGTTCGAGCGACCGGACATTTCGCGTTACAAAAGCCACCCCGCGCGCCTGTGCTAGATCTGCCAGTGCCGTGCAGATCTCGCCCGGAGATATCGCTCTGGCCTGACCTTTGATCAAAACCGCACCTTTGAACGAGCGGTTGAGATACGGCTCAAGCCGATGGAGCGCATCGACGCCGATCACCTCCATCTCCGCCCCCTTCTCCCGACGGATCTGAGCATCGAGCGTGTCCAGAGACGCCTTTGAGCCGTCGCGATAAGCATGAACGTATATCGAGCTCTTGATCAGGTGTGTCGCCCCTGCGTCGGACAAATACCGCTGATAGATGTCGATGGACGGCGCGCAGAGCGTGCTCATCGCCTCAGAGGTGTCACGCACCTGCTGCTCCGCCCCTTTTTTCAGGAGAGACACTCCCCACGGGATCATGCGCAGCCAGACCCGCGGGTGAACCGAGAGCGGTTTATGCGTCCCAAACATCAGCTTTGGAATTTGCCGCCATGTGCCGGGCATGGCTTGCGGAACGACCGACCAGGGAGAAATCACACCGGCATTGCCATAAGAGGTCTCCTGCCCCGGTGCCGTCCGATCGACCACGCGCACAGAAAAGCCCCGCTCAACAAGAGCGAGCGCGGTGCAAATCCCGACGATGCCTGCGCCAAGGACGGTGACCGGAGGTTCCATCGCCTCAGGCCGGTGCGGGTCGTCGTGTGCGCGCAATCACCTGAGACACAATCGCGGGCGCGGCAATCAAAAGAGCGACCAGATCGGCCTGAAACGACGGCGCAATGAAAACCAGACCCGCAATCGCGCACAGGATGCGATACCCGGTCCCCATGGGCACCAGCCAATATCCCACAACCGACGCGGACAAGGCGATCACGCCCAGAATACAGCTTGTCGCGGTGTAGCTGAATTGCAGCAGGTCAAACCCGGTTGAGGACACAAAGAGCAAGACCGGCGCGTAGACAAAGGCCATAGGGGCGAGAACCTTGCCCAAGCCCAGCGTAAAGGCCGAGATCCCGGTTCGGAACGGGTTCGAATTGGCAATGGCCGCAGCCGCATAGGCCGAGGTGCAAACCGGCGGCGTAATCTCTGCGACCACACCATAGTAGAGCACGAACATATGGCTCGCGATGGGCGGAATGCCCAATTGCGCCAGAGCAGGCTGCGCGACAGAGACCAGCATGATGTAGAGCGCCGTGGTGGGCACGCCTGCCCCCATCAGAATGCAGGCCAGGGCGATAAAGACCAGACTGATGAAGAGCGTCAGATCCTCGACCGTGAAAAGGACCCAATCGCCAAAGGTAAAGAGCCACGCGAGATCGCTGCCAAGGTTCGAGGCGGCTTGCGTGACCATGAACCCGATCCGAAACCCAACGCCTGTGGTATTGATGACACCGATGACGATCCCCACGGCAGCGGAGGCCGCGCCGACCGCCAGCGCGTATTTCACGCCGGTCTCGAACGTGTCGGCCATCTCTTGCAGTTTGATCCGGGTCTGTGGATTGAATGTCGCGAGGATCGCGCTGCCGATCAGGATCGCCGACATGGTTTGATCGAAGCCACCACCGAGAAACTTCCAGATCACGAAGCCAATAAAGGCCGCAGCATAAATCAGCGTCACCGGCTCTTTGGCCCGGCTCATGCCTGCCACGATCGCCAGAGAGATGCCACAAAAGGCCGACATATAGGGCGTGTAGCCGGAAAAGAGCACCACCAGCAGACCCACGAGGGGCACGATATTGGCCCAGCCATCACGCCAGACCGCGCCCAGTACCGGCAGAGCATCGCGGGCTAAACCCTGCAGGCCCAGCTTACGCGCCATGAGATGCACAACTGCAAAGACGCCGATATAATGCATCAGCGCCGGGAAAATGGCTGCGATCACGATCGTGGTATAGGGCAGCTCCAGAAACTCGGCCATGATGAAGGCCGCGGCCCCCATGATCGGCGGTGTGATCTGCCCGCCCGCGGAGGCCGCTGCTTCGACCCCGCCGGCAAAATGGCCCGGATAGCCCAGACGTTTCATATTGGGGATGGTCAGCGCCCCGGTGGAGACCGTGTTGGCCACAGATGAGCCCGAGATCGTGCCGAAGAAAGCCGAGGAGACAACCGACACCTTGGCGGGGCCGCCCGTATAGCGCCCCGCCAGGATCGTCGCATTATCGATGAAGAGCTGTCCCAACCCCGTGCGCTGCGCAATCACACCGAATAGTACGAAGTGAAAGACGATCGTGGACACGACCCACAGCGTGACGCCAAAAATCCCCTCTTGCGGAAAATACATCGACGACACGAAGGTGTTGAACTTGACCCCTGGATGTTGGAGCAGGCCGGGAAAGGCGGGACCGAAAAGTGCGTAGGAAATAAACACGCAGATGATCAGCGGCAGGATCCAACCCAGCGTGCGGCGCGCAATATCAAGCACAAGAAAGATCAGTATGATCCCGAACAGCATGTCGTAGCTGTTGGGATTGCCCATCCGGAATGTCATCTCTTCGATCCCAAGCCAGGGTATCCCGCGCCAAGCCAACCCAACATAGAGCGACGCGGCAACGCCGAGGATCATCAGCAGGATATCGAAATAGGGCACCCCGCCCAGACGGAACGCACCGGTGTTCAGCTCAAAAGACGACTTGGTTTTGACGAGCGGATAAAGCGCATATGTCAGGATAAAAAGACCCGACAGGTGCCAGCCCATATGCCAGAAATCCGCTGGCAGGGCGAAGCCTGCCGTCAGATAGTGATAGACCGCGAAGGTGAGGGCGACATAGCGCAGAAACTTACCGAATCCCGGTGTGACCGCGCGCGTTGCTGCACCTTCATCGTATTTCTTTTCGATTTCGGCCAGCTCTTCTTCGGTGAGCTCACGGACGGGTTCATTCGACGGATCGCTCATTGCGCGTCCTCCGGGTGGATCTGCTGTGGGTGAGTTAGAGACCGGGCGGCGGTCAGGATCATCGCCGCCCGGCTGGATTTAAGGCAGTTCTACTCGAGCAATCCGGCTTCTTTATAGAACGCCTCGGCGCCGGGATGCAGCGGCACGCCCAGAGCCTCGATACCCGCCAATGCCGTATCGGGCGTGATCAACTTGCCCTTTGCGTGGCCGTTATCGAGCAGCTTGCGCGTATTGTCGTTCCAAAGCGCGGATGTGATGCCGTAGACCAGTTCGTCCGACAGATCAGAGGAGACAACCAGCAAGGCAGAGACTGCGGGTGTTTTCGCCTCATAATCCACGCCTTCATAGACACCCGGAGGAATAGAGGACGGAATGTAGGCCGGGATGATATCATTAATCTTGGCCATATCTTCCTCGGTGAAGCTATGCAGCTCCATGCCCTTGGTGGTCGACAATTGCACCATGGCAGAGACCGGCCAGCCTGCGGCATAGAAATAGGCGTCTAGCTGACCATCGGCGAGACGCTCTGCCGACTGAGAGTTATTGAGCTCCGCCTCTTCCATATTGTCACGGGTCACGCCCCAGGCTTCGAGCATCTGAAGCACGGCGACCTGCGTACCGGACCCGGCCTGAGCAATGCCCACGCGCTTGCCTTCGAGATCACTCAAACTGGAGATCGAGGATCCCTCGGGCAGAACGAGGTGCAAGTCTTCGGGATAGAGGTTGGCCACGACCCGCAGCTTGGGATGCGGTTTGCCATCAAATTTCCCCTCGCCAAGATACATCGAGCGTGTCACGTCAGCGGCGGCAAGTCCCGCCTCCAGCTCGCCATTCTCGACGGCCGTGTTGTTGAACACCGAGGCCGTGGTTGATTGCGCGATGGCCACCAGCCCTGGCACGCCACATTGCCCACCCTCATCGCAGGGCCGCGCGCCCGGCGGTGCGGAAATACCATTGGCGATGGTGCCACCGATCGGGAAGTATGTCCCCCCGGCAGAGCCCGTTCCGATCCTGAAAAAGGTCGGGTCCTGGGCAACCGCCGAACCGGCAGCCAGCACGGCCGCAAAGGTCATAGTGGTCAGTTTCGTTACGATCTTCATCTTGATCTCCCTGATGATAGACTTTGGGTTTACCCTCTC
>JBCCNY010000247.1:0-5406 GCA_039025595.1 Pseudomonadota bacterium
CATCGCATCCCTTCGACTTCCAAGTGGCGCTTTGATGGGGCCGGGCAGCATCTGGAACTGGGTATCGCAGAGATGAACCTTTTCCTGCTCCTTGGCGCGGCCGGGCTGTCGCATTCCCTGTTCGGCAAACGCCTGATCCCCATCGGGACAGTGTACGATCCGTTCGTCTGTCGAGGCTTGGACGCGTTGAACTACGCAACATATCAGGACGCTCGATACATGATCGTCGGCACACCTTCAGGCGTAACACTTGCCCCTGAAGGTGGAGCGCACCAATCCATCCGCACACCTCTGATAGGAATGTCCCAAGACGGCTTGGCAGCGTTCGAACCAGCCTTTGCGGATGAGCTTTCGGTCATCATGAATTGGGCCTTCGACTACATTCAGCGTGACGGCGAACTTGACCCGGACGAGCGCACCTGGCTCAGGGACGAAACCGGAGGGTCTGTCTATCTGAGGCTGACCACCAATCCGATAGAGCAACCTGGTCCACGGCCTGATCCTGATTGGAAGCAAGGGGCCGTCGATGGCGGTTACTGGTTGCGGAAGCCCGGGCCAAACTGTGAAGTCGTCATCGCCTACCAGGGCGCTTTAGCTCCAGAGGCCATTAAGGCTGCGGGCCATCTGGCTGGTTCACGCCGCGACGTGGGCGTACTCGCTGTCACTTCGGCGGACCGTCTCAATGCCGGTTGGACAGCCGCTCAGCGGGCACGTGCTCGTGGTAATGCTGATGCAATCTCCTGCGTTGAGCGGCTCATGCACGAACTCCCGCCACACTGCACTTTGATCACCGTGATTGACGGCCATCCCGCCACGCTTGCCTGGCTCGGCAGTGTTGCCGGGCACAGAACGGTGCCGCTTGGTGTAGAGCACTTCGGCCAAACCGGGACCATCGGCGATCTTTACCGCCATTACGGTATCGATGCTCAAGGCATCCTTGAAAAGGTGGCAGGTCTCACGGCTGGTAGGCCGCTCCGCCTACAGACTTCATAAAACGCGAAGCGCGTCAGAGGGAGGAAGAGAATTGAAACTCAAAGAAGTTGCGTCCGGAAGACCGGAAGAAAAGCTGGCAGAACTCGGACTAGAATAACCGCACGCGACGTTATTCTCACCACCAGCGGCTTTCGAATGTATCGGTCGCCTTTCTTGGTGATCTTACCCAGTTTCTCCTTGCCGCCGCTCGACTTGTTGAGCGGGGTGAGGCCCAGCCAGGCGGCCAAGTCACGCCCTGTCCGGAACTGATGGGCATCCCCGATGGTAGCAACGATCGCGGATGCCGTGATCGGCCCAATGCCAGGCATGCGCATCAATCGGCGCGCGTCTTCGTTGTGTAGCGCGTGTTGCTCAATCATTTTGGAATAGCCTTCGATGCGCTCGTTCACCCCGATGAATTGATAGCACTGAATGCCGAGCATGCCGTTGGCGATCTTCGGCAAGTCCGGATGGTCACCATTAAGGTGGCGTTTGTAAAAGCCGTCACCGCTTCAATACCGATGGGCAAGATTTGCCCAAACTCCCGCAAGAGGCTCCGGATCATGTTGGCCAATTGGGTGCGCTGCCGGACCGCTAGATCCCGTGTGCGATGGATCGACAGAATGGCCTGTTGTTCCGCCGTTTTGATCTCGACAAAGCGCATGGTCGGGCGCCGAACAGCCTCACAGATTGCCTCAGCATCCACGGCGTCGTTCTTGCCCCGTTTCACGTAGGGTTTAACATAGCCAGCCGGCATCAGCTTCACGTCGTGGCCAAGCTTGCAAAGCTGGCGTCCCCAGTGGTGGGACGATCCGCAGGCCTCCATTCCGACGACGCATGGTGGGAGCGTCTAAAAGAAGGCCAGTAGCTTCGCGCGATTGATGGCTTTGTTGAAAATAACCCGGCCATTCTCCGAAAGGCCGTGCACTTGAAAAACATCCTTGGCCAGTTCGAGGCCGACGGTCTTTATTGTCATTGGGTAGCTCCTTTACCAGCAGTCTTTGACAACTGCACTTTGGCACATTCGATGCCGGTGGCGCAGGAGCCACCCACGTCATCCGCTTTGCACCGCGAGCGACGCTCAACTGGTGTTCTTACATTTCAGATGCTGCACCGCCTCCCATGTCAGCAACGAGCCCAAAAGGCCGTATGCCACGGATCCTACAAAAAGTTGCTTAGATTACTGTTGCAGCCATTGTTCACCGAGAGAAGAGGGCTTTGCCCGTATCTACACAGCCTACCATAAATGACAAATCCAGCCCCTACCTGACAAAATTAAGAGTCTTACGAAGGACCAATGTATTAATAGACCTGGTCTTGCAAATCATTAGCCGGGCCTATCTCGTTTTTCTCATGTAAACACTGGATGTGCTAACGGACCCGGTTGCCAGTTTTCCCGATCCGCACTGTTTCAAAATACAGTCAACATCGTGTCAAATGCCGGCAGAAAAAACCTGCCGGCATGCCATTGCGACGACCGCGTTACACGATCAGGCCGTCGGTTTGGAAATCGAACACGTTCAGCAACAGGACGGTGCCTTCTGCCTCACCCGTTGCCGTGATTTCCGTCCCAAACGCGGTTTCAACGCTGCTGAGCTCTGATAAATCTGTTTCAAGAAATATCAGCTCATCGCGACCGTCGTTGAAATCGACAACCACGTCATTGCCGAAAAGGCCCTCGAAGAAAAAAGCATCACTGCCGGCTCCGCCCAGCAATGTGTCATTGCCTTCTCCGCCGATCAATGTGTCGTGATCACGCCCGCCGTTGACCAGATCATTACCGCTGCCGCCATCAAGAAAATCGCGCCCTCGACCACCAAAAACCAAATCGTCGCCATCGTTACCTTCAACGGTGTCGCGGCCCCGGCCACCAAAGAGATCATCGTCCCCGTTTTCCCCGTTGATTGAATCTCGACCACGAAGACCCAGGATCTGATCATCACCGCCATCGCCTTCGAGCGTGTCACGGCCCGGCGTGCCGAAGGCGAAGATGTCCTCATCCCGTTCCACGAGGAACGTGGCCACGACAGGTTCATGATCGGAGGCGGGGTCTGAGAAGTCGACATTGAGATGTACAACATCTACCTCAGCATCGGCTGCCAGGTTTTCTGTGGTAAAAATGTGGTCCAGCACCTGGCTGTTGCCCTGGAAGTTAAAGGTATACGCCTCGTCTCCTTCCAGTTGATCGATCAGGTTGGTCAGAACCTGATCCTGGCCCCTGCCCGGCAGGTCTTCGGTCAGTTCGTCAGTGAATTCGAACGTGTTGAGATCGCCAAGAACCGAGATTTTTGCATCCGCATCCTGAGCAAGCAAGGCATCCACAACCTCGTTTAGTGTCAACGCCTGTTGTTCACGCGCGTCCTCGCCCGCCTGTTCAAACGGTTGCAGGCCGCCAAAGACTGGATCGGAGCCGAAACGAGAACTCAAGTGGTTATTGATCAAAGTGACATCTTCACCGTTGAATTCGAACACACCCAAAAGCGGGTCACGCGTTCCGTCGAAGGCATCCGGGTTGGTGACGCCAAAGCTTTTCAGGACATCGGATTCCAGCGTTTGCACGTCTTTGAGATCAACTCGTTCGGGATTGTAGAGAAATGCGTTGCGGATATTGCCCCCTGGCACGCCGCCGTTCTCACCATCCTCATCCACTATGGCGCTGACAAATGCGTAGCGCGGTCCGCCAGCCGCTTCTATCGCGTCGACAATGGCCTGAAGCGTTTGCTCAGCATTCAAAGTGCCGTCATTCAGCACACCGCTATCGTCCTGGATTTCCTGCAGGGCCAGGATGTCCGGCGAGCCAAGATTGTTGGCGATCTGGGAGGCGAGCTCCGCGATCTGGTCAGCGTCCCCATCGGCTTCGGCGGCGGTGACGTTGAACACATTATACGTGGCCACACTCAGTCGGTCGTCGGAGCCAAGCAATTGGGTCGTTTCACGCGCATTGGTTGAGGCTTTGTCAAGTTCGAACGCTTCTGTCACACGAACTTCGAAATTGCCAAAGCCGTAATCAACCACGCCAGTGATATCGGACAAATCATCACCGACTTGGATGTCGAACGGCTCAAACTCGTCCGGCAAAAGGCCGCTGTCATACTGTATCTGAACGCGTTCGGGGTTGAGATCACCCAGACCATCCGCATCAGCATTGAGGTTAAGACCGCCCCGATCATTCAAGCCCGGAGTGACATTGGCGCCGTCATCGGCCGCCACCCAGGTTTCCCCGAAACGGTTGGTGGCAGAGATGGCAACCGGGCTGTCGACCGTGACACGCATACCTTCGAGGCTCTCATAGAAATCGATGCCATCTGTCTCAGGATTGAACGTGCCCGGATCCTCTTGAAGATTTACTGGCGTTTCGACCTCTGAAATGACCACTTCGGTCGGCGGCATACGCCCAGCTTGACCGATGATTGTGGCCTCGGGCACTGCGTTACCGCTGCTAGTGACTTCGATGTCGGCATCGCTGATTTGCGTGGTTGAGAGGTTGCCGGTGCCAGCCCCACCCGGGATGAACTCGGTCACAATGCCTTTCAGGATCACCGCATCGCCCACCGCGACACCGTCGGTCCCGCCAAAGCCCGTAAAGACGAAGACAGCATCGGACGTGGCCGCATCGCCATCGCCGTCGGGATCTTGCACGTACAAGCCGTTGCTATCGATCGCTGTGACGATGCCGGTTGTCTTCACCTGCTGTCCTTCGAATGCCGATACATGGCCTGCCCCCTGAATTTCGGGGATGCTGACCAGCGGGAAGGCAGGTTCGAGGTCATAGACAATGGTGCTGCCGGAAATCTCATAGGCGACTGCGATCTGGGCCTTGCCGGATGTGCTCTCTTCGGCGGAGATAAACGTTATCGTTTCAGGGCCGTGGCGCGCCACATCCCCGTCTTCGGTCGTGTCGACAAAGGCGGGGGGGATATAGTTCACAAATTCGGACTTGGCGGGGTCCGAGACATCATAGATCAGGATCCCGCTATCCCGCTCGAGGCCAATAAACGCATAAGTTACGCCATCCACCTCGCCGATGATGATCGCTTCTGGCTCGGGGCCCTTGGCGTCGGACCGGTCCTCGCCGTCATCCCCATCGTCGTCATTGAACCGCTCCGGGGCGAGATTGGCGATGATCTCTTCAAACTCCGACCCTGAATCAAAGATGAGGTTGCCGTCCGCATCGAAGATCGAGAAGGAGCGCGAGGAGAATGTATGCAGCGTATCAATATCACCATCACCGTCGTCGTCGCCATCGATCGTGGACACTTCCAGACGCTCCAGACCAGTAATATCTAGGCTTTCATCAAGCAGACCGTCATCAGCCAAATCTTCAACGCGGTCTTCGTCAGAGTCACGGCTGTCGCCTTCATTCGCAGTGGCAATATAGGTGATCCCGTCAATATCGAAGCTGGCAATCGCATCGGCCATTCGGAAACCAACGAG
>JBCCNY010000248.1:0-5378 GCA_039025595.1 Pseudomonadota bacterium
CCGGTTGTTTCTTCCGCCTCAATCGGCGTGGCGCGGCGCAAAAGCACGGGGCCCGTGTCCAGTCCTTCTTCCATCTGCATGATACAAACGCCTGTCTCCGTGTCCCCTGCCATGATTGACCGGTGGATCGGGGCGGCCCCTCTCCATCGGGGCAAAAGACTTGCATGCACGTTCACACAGCCCTTCGCGGGACTCGACAGAACTTCGCGCGGCAGGATCAACCCGTAGGCCACGACAATCGCAATATCGGCCTTTAGCGCGGCAAGCTCTGCCTGCGCCTGCGCATCTTTCAGGCTAACAGGATGCCGAACCTCTAAACCGAGCGCCTCCGCGCGCAGGTGAACCGGGCTCTTTCGGTCTTGCTTGCCCCGTCCCGCAGGTCTTGGAGGTTGCGAATAGACCGCACAAACCTTGTGCCCGCCCTCAACTAGCGCGTTGAGAGTCTGCACCGCAAAATCCGGTGTTCCCATGAATACAACGCGCATCGAAATCCCTATTGCATCTGATTGTCGTTTCTATCGCGCTTCTTGCCTCAAGGCCAAGCTATCGGTCGCCCGATATGCTCTGCGAACATATCGACACATTTGTGGACGGGTTTACAGATAACGAGATCTTACTTGCCTTAATACACGCTATGCGGGAATGAAACCCAGCTATGACAAAGATCATCCTGGTTCTCATCCTGTCAACGGGTGGCACAAACGACATAACGCTATACACGGTAAACGCGGATGACTGCGCACGTCTTGGCGCACTGGCCGTATCCGAAGGCGAGGCAACGTCGTGGCGCTGTTTGACCTAAGGCAGACCGAGAACCCCGGTTTCTCGAAATTGAAGGCAAACGTTGTTCCTGTCCTGGCGTTTCTGTTGCTCAGGTGATCCGGAAACAAGAGCGGGTCATACCGGACGCCAAACAGACGCTTTTGCATCCTGGATTGACACGATTTCAAAAAAACGAGGCGCTTGAGACGCTCAATCCACAGCTGATAACTGGTTCGGCGCAGAGGTACTTTCACCCAGAGGACAGCTTTCGCGCCTTGCGCAATAGCATATCGCGTTTCACCTTGCTCAGCCGGTCAAAATACATCCGCCCATTGAGATGGTCGATCTGGTGTTGAACGCTTGTGGCCCAAAGACCGACGAAGCGTTGTTCTTTCATGTCTCCCTGATGGGTCATGAATCGCACGCGGACCTCAGCGGGGCGTTCGAGTTTTGCGTAGACACCGGGCAGGTTTGGGCTGGCCTCCTCATGGGCGCGCAGGGTCTGGCTTGCCTCCAGAATCTCCGGGTTGGCCATGCGGATCGCCCGACCACGCTCTTCGCTGGCATCGACGACGGCAAGTCGTTCCATCACACCGATCTGCACGGCGGCGAGCCCCACCCCGGGCATGGCCTCCATCGTATCGATCATATCCTGCCAAATTGTGTGATGCGCCTCGGTGATCTCGGTGACATCTTCCGCCCGCATCCGCAGCCGCTTATCCGGCCACGGCAAACAGACGCGCACGGTCAACCGACCTGGCTCCGTTCCTGTTCGCGCTTGAATTTCTGAGATTTGCGGGTCATCAGCTGACGTTTCATCGGACCCAGATAATCAATAAAAAGCTTACCGTTCAGGTGATCAATCTCGTGCTGAACACAAGTCGCCCAAAGTCCGTTGAAGGTCTCGGTCTGCTCGTTGCCGTCGCGATCAATCCAACGCACATCGACAGCCTCTGGGCGTGTCACATCGGCAAATTGCTCCGGGATTGAAAGACACCCTTCCTCATAGACATTTTTTTCGTCTGACGCGGCCAACACTTCCGGATTGAACATCACCAGTGGGCGCGGCGTCTCGCCGTTCTCGGGCTTGGCACAATCCATGACAATCAGCCGCGACAACACGCCGACCTGGGGCGCGGCCAATCCGATGCCCGGCGCGTCATACATAGTTGACAGCATATCATCGGCGAGATCTCGCAGGCTCTCATCGAGATCATCGACCGCGAGGCTGGGCTTTTTGAGCCGGGGATCGGGATGAATAAGGATAGGTCTCAGCATAGGTTGAGATTTACGCGATTGCTCCGAGCGCTTCAACGCCCTAGCTATTGTCATTGATCAGGAGATGCAGATGAACGCAAACGCACATTTTGATGAAATCATCGATCGCCGGGGCACGGGCTGTGACAAGTGGGACACGATGGAGGCCCGGTTTGGCGTATCGCCTGACACAGGGTTGTCGATGTGGGTCGCTGACATGGATTTCCGGCCACCCAACAGTGTGGCGGCGGCCCTGCGCGGGATGCTCGATCATGGCGTGTTTGGCTATTACGGCGACGATACGCACTATCGCAAGGCGGTGCGCTGGTGGTGGCAGACCCGACACAATTGGGATATCTCGACCGACTGGATCCTGAGCGCCTCAGGCCTTGTGAACGGCACAGCGCTTTGTGTGGACACATTCAGCCAGCCGGGCGACGGGATCGTGCTCTTTACACCGGTCTATCATGCTTTTGCGCGCGTCATTACCGCCAATGACAGGCGCGTTGTCGAATGCCCGCTGGTTGAGGTGAATGGCCGGTATCAAATGGACTTCGACGCCTACGACCAGATCCTTGACGGATCAGAAAAGATAGTGATCCTCTGCTCACCGCACAATCCGGGCGGGCGCGTCTGGACAAAGGCGGAGCTCGAGCAGGTGGCGGCCTTCGCGCATCGTCACGACCTGATCCTCGTCTCTGATGAAATCCACCAAGATCTCGTCTTTCCCGGCGCCAGCCATATTCCGATGTCGCTCATCGAAGGTATCACCGAACGCCTGATCATGATGGGTGCCTCCACCAAGACCTTCAACATCGCCGGCGCTCATATCGGGAACCTGATCGTTCCGGATGACGCGTTGCGCGCGCGGCTGTCCAAGCGGATGAAGGGGCTGGGTATGTCGCCCTCGTCCTTTGGCTACGTCATGGCAGAGGCCGCTTACTCGCCCGAAGGCGCAGACTGGCTGGACAGTCTGGTGGCTTATCTTGAAGAAAACCGCCGGATTTTCGATGAAGGTGTCAACGCCATTCCCGGTCTGCGCTCTATGCCATTGGAAGCGACCTATCTCAGTTGGGTGGACTTTTCGGGCACGGGGCTGCCCCGCGCTGATTTCACGTCCCGGGTCGAACAACAGGCCCAGATCGCCGCCAATCACGGACCGACATTCGGGGCCGGGGGCGAGAGCTTTCTTCGGTTCAACATTGCCCTGCCCCGCCCGCGGATCGAGGATGCAGTGGTGCGTCTGCAATCGGCGTTCTCGGATCTCCAATGACATGAACGCGCCCCTCACGCTCTACGGTATGAGCGGCAGTGTCTATACACGCGTGGCGCAGATTGTTTTGGTAGAGAAAGGTCTGAGCCACGACCACCATGAGATCGACCCGTTCGAACTCCCACTCCCGGCCAGCTTTGCAGCCATGCACCCCTTTGGTCGCGTGCCCGTCCTAACGCATGGCGATTTCACGCTGTACGAGACGCAGGCCATCACCACCTATCTTGATACGGCATTTCCGGGCGCGCCGCTGATACCGTCCGACGACAAGGCGCGGGCGCGGATGATTCAAGTGATGTCACTTGTCGACGCCTACGGCTACTGGCCCCTTGTGCGACAGGTCTTCGTGCAACGCGTCTGGAACCCGCTCGACAATTTACCCGTGGACCAACAGGCCCTTGAGGACGGCCTCGAAGTCTCGCAAAAAGTTATCGCCGCGCTTGAGGCGATTGCCGCTGAAGGCCTTGTTCTCAAGCCGGAAAGTTTCACGCGGGCAGACGCGCATTTGGCCCCAATGATCGATTACTTCCGAATGGCCCCGGAAGGTGCAGACATGCTTGCATGCCACAGCGCGCTGTCAGCGTGGTGGCACGCGGTACAAGCGCGCCCCTCTGTGCACAAAACCAGCCCCCGCTTGTCGTGATCTGCGATCGGTATAGCTCTGAGAGCAACCATCATGCCGGATGCTGATAATGCGTTTTCTGATCCTCTTGTTTGCCCTTCCGATCCTGGCGGCCTGCACCGCTGGTCGTCCGTCGCTCGACGACCCGGTTCTGAGCGAGCGGGAATTTGAACTACACGAGTTCTTTTCCGGCGATCTGGTCGCCTACGGTCAGTTTCAGGACAGGTTTGGCACCGTACGTCGACGCTTCGAGGTTGATATCGAAGGCAGCTGGGATGGGGAAACCCTACGTCTGGTCGAGGATTTCGTCTATGAAGACGATACGACCGAACAGCGTATCTGGACGTTGACACAAACCGGGGATGAAACCTGGGAAGGCACCGCGCCAGGCGTGCTAGGTGTGGCGCGGGGAGAGGAGAACGGCGACAGCTTCAACTGGACATACACGATTGATCTGCCGGTCCCTGATGGCACGCTTCGGGTCACGTTCGACGACTGGATGTGGCAGCTCACCGAAGATCGTTTGCTCAACATTGCCTATATGGAGAGATTTGGGATCGAGATCGGTCAGGTAATTATAACCTTCGAAAAGCTGTAACTGCTCCTACCTCACGTAATCCATTCAAAAGCATAGCCGGCCGCCAGCGACCCGCTGATCGCCAGCACAAGATAAAGCATAAAGGGTTTTGTCTTGAGCACAGGCGCGATGGCCATCGCGCCCCAGACGCTGACCACTCCACCGGAAATCAGAAAGGCCATGGCCGCACCTTCCGACATACCGCTGTCGATCAAGCCGCGCGTGAGCGGCAAGGCCGCGTATCCGTCGATATAGGCCGGGCCGCCAACAAACACGGCCGCTGGGATAGCCCACCATTGGTCTTCGCCGACATATTGGGCCAACGCATCGGGCGTCAGCGCGGCGTTGAGCGCATATTCCGCTGCAAATGCCGGGGTCAGGCAGATCAGGATCAGACGCGCGGTCGCGTGGAATTGGCTACCGAATGCTGCCCGACGGGCCGCACTGCGCCAGACATAGGGGTCAAAACTCTGATCCGCGCCACAGCGTGATGTACTCAATCGTCGCGCCAGACCTGTGTCGCGCAACGCGCTGCGTGCCCATGAGCGGTTTGAGAAAAACGCCGTCGCCATTCCTCCCAGAATACCCAGCCCAAAAGCCGCAACGGTCTTTCCGACTGCGAAAGAGATACCCAGCGTTGCTGCCGTTGTCGCCAGCATCGCCGGATCCGTGATCGGCGACGACAACCAAAAGGCCATGATCGGGGCAAGTGGCACACCGGCGGCCAACAATCCTGCCATCATGGGCAGAACCGTAACACCGCAAACCGGCGTTAAGGCGCCGATGATAGAGGCGGCCATTACAGTGCGCAGCGTTCGACCCTCAAACGCGCCCGCAATGCGTGTATCTGCACCGCTCGCAATAATCCACGCCGCCAGCACAATCCC
>JBCCNY010000249.1:0-5357 GCA_039025595.1 Pseudomonadota bacterium
AGCTGCATCCTCAGCGGCGTAGCCATGTCTTTGCCAACGCAACCAGCTTTCCTGAACAACTTCCTCAGCAACCGCGCGACTTTCAACGATGCGCAAAGCTATGGCAATGAGCTTATCTTGCTCATCCACGAAGGTCTTTACTTCCGGATCAAGGGGCTGCGCAACCATCTCAATGCTTTGGCCAAATAATACACCGGCTCGCACTGACAGTGCTGGCATTTCAGCAACCTAGCCACATTGGCCCAGAATGCAAAAAGAGAGGCGATCGCCGCCGTGCCAGACAGGTCAGTTTTGCAACACCTCCGATTGGCAAAGAATACATGTCCGAAAAACGAGTTGTATCGAAACCGTACCGACCAATCGATTAATAAGATTCTCAATGCGGACACGGCGTGCAGCCGCAACATCCGGCACACAGGCCTCATTCTGTTTGAAGGTTGATTGTTTTGGCTGTGTTTGTGAGGCCTGTTGGTTTGATGGGTTTGGAATGTGGGCGGCATGGGTTTGTGTCTGGCTGGTTGCCCGGCTGGTTGTCTGGCTGGTTGGGGGGGGTGGGCGTTGGCGGCGAGGGTAATCTCGGCTTGAACGTCAGACGGGCCCCGTGCTTGGCTCGGTGCTTGGCCCCGTGCTGGGCTCGGTGTTGGGCTCCGTGCTTGGCTCGGTGTTGGGCTCCGTGCTTGGCTCCGTGCTTGGCTTGGTGCTTGGCTTCGTCCCGGACCGGGATGCGTTTTGGATGAGCGCAGAGCCTCTCGAGCGTCTTGCGCCGTCGCCAGCCTATCAGCCAGGCTATCAGCCGGGCTATCGGCCGGGCCATCGGGTTGAACTCTGATGAACTCTGATGAATTCTAGTGCCGGTGCATTGGCGGGCGATGTCGCCGGGCTTCGCGCCAAACCGGGTTTGGCTGCGGTCGAGCATCTTGCGCGTCGCGCCGCCTTCTGCGGTTTTGTTCGACCGGCTGGCGCCCATATCGACGACGATGCCGTGATCCGTGTCGATCAGGTCCGTGTCAATCAGGTCCGTGTCAATCAGGTCCGTGTCAGACCCGGCAAAGAACGCGCTCGCCATGTCTCTCGCCTTGTCTTTCGCCTTGTCTTTCGCCTTGTCTTTCGGACCATTGGCGAGAGACAATGACGTTCCAGTGGCGCAGCCTTACGCGCCGCCGTCGATTGGCGGGCAGGGTCGGCATGCGCAGTGAATTTGGGTTTGGCGGCGGGCGCTGCACCGAAGGCTTCTTCCTCCGGCGTATCGAGATACGCGCGCGTGGCAGGGGCATCTGCGGGATCACGCTCGCGGGCGGCCCGGTCCCCGGGATTGCCGGAGTTCTGGTCCTGGATATCGGCAACATTCAGGCCGGCATCGACGCCGGAGTTCTGGCCGCCGACAAGGTCCCGATCACGGCAGCGGCGCAGCCCCTTTTCAAACAAATAGCGGACCAGCCCGCGCTCGCGGAAGCGCCCCGATGCCGCCGAGCTCCAAGAACCGGCCAATGCCGCGCAACGGATGCTCCGCAGACCTAAACCCTTCAAGCGCGACCTCATAAAAGAGCACCGCGCGCGCAACCTGCCTCGGCCCCATCACCGCATCGCCTGCCGCCCGCCAGAAGCAACAACCTAACGAATTTCCCACCAATCAAACCAAAAACCGTCAAAGAAACTAACACAGAGCCACTATTGCCCGCACCTTTCCCAAGGTTCACTGAGCAACGACAGACTTCGGCGAAAGATGGCATGAAAAGAGTGGCACATGTCACGCAGGAGCGACTCAGCCGTCTCATAGGTGTTCTCGCCAAAAGCTCTGTGGTTTCAAGCAGATCACCATCGCATACTGGGCGACCAGCATCCGGAACTACAGGAACGGCTGGTTCGACGAGCTAAACTGGCCCGTCTGGAGACTGTCGAAACAATTTGGGCTTCAACGAAGCGCGCCTGCCCGGTTCCAGACACTAGCTACCAAGAACGAATTCGAACCCATGCTGCCATTTGAAATATCACAGATCCATTTTTCCGAAGTGATCTTGGGAAAAACTTGTTGTTCCGGCTTATTGGATAGCGGTAGACAGAACGGACCAGCTAACGTGATATCATAGGTTAGGCGGCGATGTTTGTATTCCGGCTTTTTGTGATCTTATCATGCCTGTTCGTCGCGGCGTGCGCGTCGACGCAACCGGTTATGAGGTTGGATATTCCCCACCTGCCTTTGCCTGGCAGTCCGCCTCCTGGAACAGAACAGGATATACAAGAACTAACTCAAGCCATCCTGAAGCTTGGGCCGCGTGTCGACCCCGAAGAGGCCGCCCGAGCGGCCCGGATATCGTACGAACACACGTATGAGCTTGCCTTGGCTTACGAGATCACTGACCCGGCTTTGATCCACAACATCAAAGTTAATCGCGGATTAAAACCACGCGGTCTTTGCAAACATTGGGCAGAAGACATGGAGCGCCGGTTATTGGCAGAAGACTTTAAGACGTTGGACATCCATCGCGCAATCGGGGCGCTGATAGGCGTCGACCATTCGACCGCCATTATCAGTCAAGTCGGAGATGGGATGTATGACGGGATTGTTGTCGATCCGTGGCGCAGAGGCGGCACGTTAGTCTGGATCGCAACCCGTGAGGATACATCATGGGGTTGGGTGCCCCAGCTCGAAGTGATCGACGCACTTGCGGAAAAAAACGCGCGTGCGCGAGGTGATGCCATGGTGACCTTCAAAACAGCACCCGATAAACCAACGCGGTGTTTGGTCGTCGGCGACACCAATGGCCCGAACGGCGAGGCGCGCTCGACCCTGGACCTGTCACGCTGTCAGGCGATGGCCAGTGGCACTTTGAGTGTTAGCGTTCCCGGCTGAACCGGTTTGAATTTAAAGTCGATACGAACGATCTCGCCTTCTCAGAATACTCAGCCCACGAACTTCTGGGTCAGCCAGATCTGTCCGCAATACTCGGTGCGGGGAATGTAGGCTGCGCCAACAGTCGTTTCTTTTGCGGTCGGGTTGAGGATGTTCTTGCGATGACCTGGCGACGCCATCCAGGTTTCCACTGCATAACGCGCAAGACTGGCGTAACTGTGCGGGGCAATCGCGGAACCATTTCGAGCGAATACGCAGTCTCTTCGGCTCACAACCTTGAAACGTCGATTATCCAGTCTGTAACGGTGAACCATGAAGAGATTTTCGGACGCCCTCCGGTAGGGTACACCTGACGCCCGTACACGTTCGACGAGTGATTTTTTCCCAGGTATGTTGTTTTGGTGGCTCAGTTTCTTCCGTTTTGCCATATACCGCGAATGGTCATGAGCGAGTTTTGCGAGTGAGTTGCCAGCGTCAGCAACCGGCCGGAGACCGTTGCGGCACCGATGGTAGTTCACCTCCACTAAAACTGCCCCGCGCAAGGCGTTTTGATTGAATGATTTTTCAGGGACTTGCGCAGTAGCCGCGTTAGAAGACTGAGCACGAGAACACGCCTCAGCCGGTGTCGTAATCAGGAGGCCGATCACAACTAAGAACCCAAAAGCAACCGAATTTTTCATATTCACACACCTCCATCTAAAACCAGTGAAGAGGGATGAGGGCAAAAAATGGGCGAATAGAGGGCATAGCTGAGAAAACAGGCAACAAATCGCGCATCGTCGCTTCGTCGTTGGATTACATATCTGCTTTTGTAAGGTAGGGAGGTGGTGCGATAGATAATTGAGCCGAGCAGACCCCTTGAACCCCCATGTGAGCAGAATGCTTAAACGAGAACGATTGCACGTTTAGCGATCGTCTGTTGACATGTAGGAAACTAAAAGTAGTTAACGTTTTGAGACAGCGCCCAAAAAATAGTCGAGGAAGTAAACCTGGATGAGGGACATAAGTGTTGTATCCGGCAGCGCCGAGGAAGTTGCGGTCGTCGGATATTCAGCCCGACTACCAGGGGCTGCATCTACGGAACAAGCTTGGGCCGTGCTGAACGAAGGTCGGTGCACCGTCGGTGAGATCAGCCCCGATCGGTGGTCACTGACGCGTTACTTTGACCCGAATAGAGATATCGCCGGCAAATGCTATTCGCGCGTCGCTGGATTGGTAGACAACGTTTTTGACTTTGATGCCGGGTATTTCTCTCTCTCCCCACGCGAGGCGGAACAAATGGATCCGCAACAACGCCTGCTGCTAGAGGTCGTTGCAGAGGCGTTCGATCACGCTGGAATAGATACAGATCGCTTGGATAAAAAGCGGACGGGCGTTTTTGTAGGAGCTTCGTCATCGGATCACTCAACCACGTGTATTCAGGACCCCAAGCTGATTGACGCGGGTTATATGCTTGGGAATACACTATCGATCATCTCCAACCGAATATCTTATCACTACGATCTGCATGGGCCCAGCTTCACGATAGACACGGCTTGCTCTTCGGGCATCTTTGCCCTCGATCAAGCCCGGCGTGCGATAGCATCCGGTGAAATCGATACAGCGGTCGTCGGTAGCGTCAATGTTCTGCTTTCGCCAATGTCTTTTGTTGGTTTTTCGAAGGCATCCATGCTCTCCGAAACAGGAATTTGCCAAGCCTTTGGCGAGAACGCGGATGGCTATGTGCGTTCCGAAGGAGCTGTCGTCTTCATCCTGCGAAACGCAAGTCTGGCGCGCTTGGAGCTTGACCGGATTAGGTCAATGGTCGTTGCTTCTGGTACTAACAGCGATGGCCGTACACCCGGTATCGCCATGCCGTCGAGCGAACGACAACACGACCTGCTTGAAGACATCAAATCGCGTTTCAACATTGATCCCGAGCGATTGGCTTTCATTGAAGCGCATGGAACTGGCACAGCTGTTGGCGACCCCGAAGAAGCGCGTGCGATCGGACAAGCGTTCGGTATGGCCAGGTCGAAGCCCTTGCCGATCGGTTCTGCGAAAACGAACTTCGGACATCTGGAACCCGCTGCTGGTCTTGTTGGTCTTTTGAAGGCGCAACTAGCCCTTGAGAAAAAACAGATCCCGGCTTCTCTCCATTCCACCCACCTTAACCCGAACATCGCGTTTGACGAACTGGGTCTTGAAGTGGTTCAGAAGAACACGGAGATCCCGGACGCTTCTGAGCCGTGGTTGGCTGCTGTCAATTCCTTCGGATTTGGCGGTGCAAACGCACATGCTGTTCTTCAGCAAGCCGACGAGCAAAACCTCACGAAAGGCGCCATGCCCCGTGCGCTTATGATCACAGCGGCATCGGACGAGTCACTGACAGCGTTAGCCGAGACATGGCGCGAAAAGGCCGAAGTTGCAGATTCAGATCTTGCGCAGAGTATTTTGGCCGCGAACCGGCGCCTGACCCGACATCGCAGACGTCTTTGCGTCCCGGCATCCTCGCCTGAATTCTTGA
>JBCCNY010000250.1:0-5355 GCA_039025595.1 Pseudomonadota bacterium
ACGACGCCGGGCCAGCGCGGGCTGGTGCTGATCGACCGTTCGGAGCTTTGGAAAGGCCGACCGGTCAAGTCTCTCACTGAGGGCTCGAAAAAATCGGGCGGACGGAACAACACCGGACGTATCACATCACGCAGGCGCGGCGGCGGGGCGAAGCGCCTCTATCGGATCGTAGATTTTAAACGCGCGAAATATGATGTCTCAGCCAGTGTTGAGCGCATTGAATATGACCCCAACCGCACCGCGTTTATCGCGCTGATTAAATACGACGATGGCGAGCAGGCCTATATTCTGGCCCCCCAGCGTCTGGCGGTGGGCGACAAGGTGATCGCATCCGAGAAGGCCGACATCAAACCGGGCAACGCAATGCCGTTTGCCGGAATGCCGATCGGAACGATCGTCCACAACATCGAATTGAAGCCCGGCAAGGGTGGCCAGATCGCACGCGCGGCGGGCACCTATGCCCAGTTCGTAGGCCGCGATGGGGGCTACGCGCAGATCCGTCTGAGCTCGGGCGAGTTGCGGATGGTGCGTCAGGAATGCATGGCCACCGTCGGTGCCGTGTCGAACCCTGACAACTCAAACCAGAATTTCGGCAAAGCGGGTCGTTCGCGCCATCAAGGCAAGCGCCCCTCTGTGCGCGGTGTGGTGATGAACCCGATCGATCACCCCCATGGTGGTGGCGAGGGCCGCACCTCGGGCGGTCGTCACCCGGTCACGCCGTGGGGTAAGCCGACGAAAGGCGCCCGCACCCGCAACAAGAACAAGGCGTCGTCGAGCCTCATCATCCGCTCGCGTCACGCCAAGAAGAAGGGCCGTTAAGACATGGCACGTTCTGTTTGGAAAGGCCCGTTTGTCGATGCCTACGTCCTGAAAAAGGCCGAGGCGTCGCGTGAAAGCGGGCGCAACGAAGTTATCAAAATCTGGTCGCGTCGCTCGACGATCCTGCCGCAATTCGTGGGCCTCACCTTTGGCGTCTACAACGGCACGAAGCATATTCCGGTTCTCGTCTCTGAGGACATGATCGGCCAGAAATTCGGCGAATATTCTCCGACCCGCACGTATTACGGTCATGCGGCGGACAAAAAAGCGAAGCGGAAGTAAGTCATGGGCAAGGATAAAAACCCCCGCCGCGTGGCTGATAACGAAGCGATGGCAAAACTGCGCATGCTTCGCACCAGTCCGCAAAAGCTGAACCTTGTGGCCGCGATGATCCGCGGCAAGAAAGTGGACAAGGCGCTCAACGATCTGACATTTTCCAAAAAGCGTATTGCGCTGGATGTGAAGAAATGTCTGCAATCGGCCATCGCCAATGCCGAGAACAACCACAACCTCGACGTGGACGAGTTGATCGTCGCAGAGGCTTATGTGGGCAAGAACCTGATCATGAAACGCGGCCGTCCGCGCGCCCGGGGACGGTTTGGACGGATTATAAAGCCGTTTTCCGAACTCACCATCAAGGTGCGTGAAGTCGAGGAGCAAGCCTAATGGGAAACAAAGTCAATCCGATCGGCATGCGCCTTCAGGTCAACCGCACCTGGGACAGCCGCTGGTACGCTGATACAAAAGACTATGGTGATCTTTTGCTTGAAGACATCGCGATCCGCGATTTCATCAACAAGGAATGCAAGCAGGCCGGCATCAGCCGCGTGATCATCGAACGTCCGCACAAGAAGTGCCGCGTTACGGTACACACGGCGCGTCCGGGTGTGATAATTGGCAAGAAGGGCGCCGACATCGAAACCCTGCGCAAGAAGCTGGCCAACATGACCGAAAGCGAATTGCATCTCAACATCGTTGAGGTTCGCAAGCCAGAGCTCGACGCGGTTCTGGTCGGCGAAAGCATTGCCCAGCAGCTAGAGCGTCGGGTGAGCTTTCGCCGCGCTATGAAACGGGCAGTTCAGAATGCGATGCGCATGGGCGCGCTTGGCATCCGGGTCAATGTCTCGGGCCGCTTGGGCGGTGCAGAGATCGCGCGCACCGAATGGTACCGCGAGGGTCGCGTCCCCCTTCACACCCTGCGGGCGGACATCGATTATGCCAATGTCGAGGCAGAGACACCCTACGGCATCATCGGGATCAAGGTCTGGATCTACAAAGGCGAGATCATGGAGCATGATCCGTCGGCCCGGGATCGTAAGGCGCAGGAATTGCAGGACGGCCCAGCCCCGCGTGGCGCTGGCGGCGGACGCCGCAATTGAGGGTGAGGAATTAAGAGATGCTACAGCCAAAGCGCACAAAATTCCGTAAGCAGCACAAGGGTCGGATTAAAGGTCTGGCGAAGGGTGGCTCGGACCTAAACTTCGGCAGCTATGGTCTGAAGGCGACCCAGCCCGAGCGCGTCACAGCGCGCCAGATCGAAGCGGCTCGTCGCGCGATGACCCGTCATATGAAACGTCAGGGTCGCGTCTGGATCCGTATTTTTCCGGATACTCCAGTGACCTCCAAACCCACCGAGGTGCGGATGGGCAAGGGTAAAGGATCGGTCGATTACTGGGCTTGCAAGGTGAAACCCGGTCGCGTGATGTTCGAGATCGACGGTGTTGCAGAGGGCATCGCAATGGAGGCCCTGCGTCTCGCCGCGATGAAACTGCCCCTGAAAACCCGCGTCGTGGTTCGCGAGGATTGGTGACGTTACTTGTCCTCGAATCATGAGGGCGGTAAAGAAACCTACATAGCTTTTTCGGACAACCCGCCAGCGAATGGTAAACCCCGTCGATGTTTCGGCGGGGTTTGTCTTTTTCTGATACGTCGCACACTTAAAAATTTTGCCATGAGCGGGTCTGAATTGTGGCGGACCGAAATGACTATCGCACCATCGACCAAGAGTTGCCGAAAGCTGAGATTGTCCGCAGCCGGTGGCGCCTTTTACTGCTTGGACGGGCACGAGTTCTTTAAGCAGCCAATCTCACTTTGCTGACGTGTAGATCCATTTCTGTCGGTGATCGCTTAAAACGCTCTTCAACCGATTGGGGTGCTCGTGAGATGTAGTTATGCATGAATTAAATTCTAGAATTGCCAATTCAGCGACGCGCCGACCCGATAGGACTCGGTCAAGTCAGTGAAACTGCCAGATACAAACAGAGATGTGGCAAGCTGCTCGGATATGAAGTAATCAATGCCGGTTCCCACAGTGATACGATGTTCCTGAATCGGATTTCCCCTGAAGGTAAAGCGTGTTGGCACCGCCCTTCCATCTCCGGCAAAGCTGGCAGAGACCCTTTCGTCCGTATCTCCAAAGACATATTGGTACGAAGCATCGATCCAGTATGCGCCTGGGTTTCGGGGTCCTCCAAATTCCCAAACACTTCTTAAACCGAGTTCTGTTGTCACAGTGAAGACGTCCCTGTCTTCGTACTTCAGGGCCAAACCCGTATTGAAAACGGATATCGGGTTTCCATTTTCATTGATCGGTGGCGATGACGCGTCGACCGGCACCTCGTTTTGAGTGTACCCGTCCAACCACCTGTTTTGGGCTTCAGCTCCGGCGCGAAGCAGTAAGAGCGTGTTGCCAGCTACCCACCGTCGTTCTGCCCGTGCACCGAGAGATGCGGTGACGACCTCGGGCGATCCGCTCAGATAGCTTGCAAACACGCTATCTTGGCCGACCGTGTCATTGATTTGATAAATGCAAAGTGGGCTGGTTACATCGCTTTTGGTGTGCCGCACGCCGCCGAAGACTTGAAAGGTTGTGCTTTGGGATAAGTTTCCAGCATAGAATGCATGCGCTTCAAAGGTTTCGAAATCCTCCTCACCTCGGACCAGGTTGCGGCAAAAATTTTCCACATTTGCCAGTGCGATTGCGATGCTTGATGGAGACCTCGAAGCCGACGATTCTTCAAACAGAAAAGGGTTTTGACTCAAGTCAGTGTTGATTTTTTCATATGAAATGCCAATTCCGAGCACGGATCCATTTGTAAACTGCCTTCCCAACGCGAAGTCGCCACGAAAACCAGCGCCGCTTCGACCAGTCTCAAAATCAGAGCTGTTAACTCTGTAGGATACAGCTTCCAACCCGAAGGCTACCCAGTACTCGTAGCCAGAAAATACGCCAGAGTAATATCCCGGCTCATTTCCAGTGGGCAGAATAGAAAACGCGAGTTGTCCTGCTTGGCTGCTGTTGGTCGGGCTATCGCTTGGCGTCGGCGGTGTCGGTCGGGTGGAGTCTACAGTGAATGGAAGAAAAGTCCTTGTTGAGAAAGGTTCTGCGAAGCCGCCACTGAGTGTACCGCCACTGGACCCATTGGGTATAGAGGTGCATACTCTCTGTAGGTCCTGCGACAACTGGTTAAAACCGTCCTCATCACCACTAACAACACTTGAACTCGGCAGTCCCGGGCAAAAAGTGTTCGCACGCAATGGATCAAGCAGACCAATAATTGCATCCGAATACGTCCGGTATTCTGTATCTATTTCTGGTTTCCCTGGAACCTGGGCGAGAACAGATTGTGATATGAAAAGCAAGCACAGGGCGAGGTAGAAATTCTTCATCTTCGCTACTCCTCCAAATCGCAATAGGCGAGCATCTGTTGCCCGGTGAATTCGCTTTCGTTTTTGAATTTTGTGTTCTCGTTGGATTCTGCGACCAGGCTTTTCATTTGATCATTTGCCGAACGCGCATGTATGCAAGCTTTGTCGGTCTCACCTAATCCGTACCACAGCTTCGCCTCTTCCAGGTGGGTCACCGCGAAATCGCGCAAAATATGAGGATAGAAGTTTGGGTCGGTTTTGAGCGTTTCAAATAACCGCCGGGCATTCGAGAGCTCGGTTTTCAGTGTTTCCGGGTCCTTGCCTATTTCTATTCCCAGTCGAGCGCGGACGAGATAGGCTTGCGCAAGATCGCGGGAAAACTCCGCTCTTTTATCCTCGTCTTGCATTTTCTCAAAGAGTTCCAAGCGACTGCGTAGAAGTGCATCCAGGTCCGAAAGTACCTTGGGTTTCAGATTTTCATCGCCTGTATGTTTTAGAAGCAAGACGTTGACCTCTGCGCGGTTTTCATAAAATGCGCTCAGGCTCCGCGCGAGACCAACGTCATCGTCAAACCTTTGAACCAACACCATTAGAAGGTTTATTCCTTCCGTAAACTTCTTTTCGCTGAATGAGAGGAGTGTCGGAAGACCATCTGCCATGGCTTGCCGGGCATAGATACCTGCTTCCCGGTATAGTGCTAGCGATCTGAGAGTCTTCCAGTCTTTCCGATTAAGGTCGCTGGCAATCAGGTCAGTCAGAATTTCACTGGCTTCCGTATAATGAGCCAACTGAGTATCAAGTCCGCCGGCAGCCAAGTTCAGCGTGTCTGCATAACTGACAAGAGCGTTGGCTAAAAGCAGACGATCTTCATTTGACAGTGCTGCGCCA
>JBCCNY010000251.1:0-5329 GCA_039025595.1 Pseudomonadota bacterium
GCCGCTTCCTTCCGCAGAATGTCTAAAACCTTCCGGCGTGTCTTCGCCTCACCGATCGAGGCAATGAGGGCTGCGATATCGATGCCGTTCTCGTCGTCTTCGGAAGAGCCGCTGGTGCTCAGAAATTCGAACAATGGCTCTGAAATCACGGGCAGATCGCTTCTCAGGCGAGACCAATCTATCTGCGCAACGGTCAATGTTGCAGAGCCATGACCGGATTTTAGGGCCGTGCCAAGCGCATCGAGCGCGCTTTGTGAGGACATCAATCCGCCAAGTTTACGCTCCAGCGCGGATTTCACATCTTCGCTGCGCTCCAGATAACCCGCATTCCCAATGGGGCCCCATGATATTGCCAGGGCAGGGAGGTCTTGCTCGTTGCGCTCGCGTGCAACCGCTTCCAACTCTGCGTTGGCAGCACAATAGGCAGACTGGCCAGGATTGCCGAAACGCGCCGCAACCGATGAATAAAGCCAGAAGTGATCTAGTTCGAATCTGCGTGACGCTCGGTCAAGCTCTAGCGCCGCACCCAACTTCGCGCTGACGACCCGGGCATAGTCTTCCTTTGAAACGTCATCCAGGAAAGCGTCGTTGAAGACGGCTGTCCCGCAAACAATCCCGTTCAAGCCTCCACAGTGATTTGCAACATCATCCATCAGTGCATCGACTTCATCTGGTTGCGTTAGATCTGCGGCCCGTACTTGGACGTCGACGCCTTTCGTTTTCAGGCCGTTGACAAGACTGGCATCGTCCGTCTTGCCGCTGCGACTAACCAACCAAAGGCCGGTCGCCCCTTGATCGGCGAGCCACTTCGCTGTCGACAAACCGAACCCCTTGGTTCCACCAGCGATCAACCACTGTCCCGCGAATGAAAGCGTTTTGGTTTCGGACGCGACCTCGGTGTCAGGAGGTGTTATCAAGATTTTCCCGACATGTGCGGAACGTTGCATAAGCCGAAAAGCTTGCTCAGCCATTTCGGCGGGAAACTGGCGCGTCGGGGGAGCTGTGTATTCACCTTCGTCAAAGGTTTCGATAACGCGCGCCATCGTGTCGGCAACAATCTCGGGACGATGTTTAAGCAGTTTATCCGCATCGACTGCAAAGTAAGAAATGTTATCCTTCAGCGCTCGTAGGCCAATCGAGGAGTTGGCAGCAAAATCACGTTTGCCAAGCTCAATGAACCGTCCAAACGGCGCAAGTGTGCCAATGCTCCGTTCCATTGCTTCGCCCGCCAGTGAATTCACTAGAACATCAACGCCATGACCATTTGTGACCTCTTCCACGTAGTCGCTGAACGCAAGCGAGCGACTGTCACAAACATGCTGTACACCCAGTGATTTCAGCAGCGTCCGCTTTTCATCCGAGCCAGCCGTTGCAATGATCCGCGCGCCCGCACGGTTTGCCACCTGAATTGCGGCAAGACCGACGCCGCCAGCGCCACCGTGGATCAGCACCCACTCGTCTGCACGAATGCGCGCCAGTTCCGTCAAAGCGTATTCTGCCGTGATGAAAATCACCGGGAGTGCGGCAGCAATGTTGAGGTCTACATCGTCGGGTGCCGCTATAGCGGCTCTTTCATCGACAGTAACATGCGTGGCAAAAGCATCTGAGGCGAATGCGATCACTCGCTGGCCGGGTGAAAAGCGGGCGTCGTTTCCAGCGCGCACAACCGTGCCAGACAGTTCCATGCCGAGGGTTGGTCCTGCAAACCCGCCTTCCAGCAAATCGCTCTGCAAAAGCCCTTGGGCTAACATAACGTCGCGGAAGTTGAGGGCCGTGGCCGTCACCGAGATTTCAATCTCACTTGGTCCCGGTTCGCGACGCGTTTCTTTCGACCAATCTAGCGTCTCGAGACGGCCTCGGTTTGACTGTCTCAAGATGGCTTTTTCATCGGGCCCAAGACTGAGTTTAGAATTAAACGCGGGCGTGATCCGCTTGGTTGACACCAAGTCCTGGCTGACAAAAAGCTCGCGCTCCAGACTTGATGCGGCAAGTGAAACAACTTTCTCAGGCGGTACATCATTGTCTACCAACATTGCGCGAACGTCGCGTCCTGTTTCGTTCGCAAGGACACGTCTGAGACCAAGTAGGGCATCTGCACCCTTCTGGCCTCTTTGAGCGAGCCAGATTGTTTCAGAATCTGCGGGAAGGTTTCGCGCGTTTTCGGCCTGAAGAAGCATCGACGTGATCTGATCACTTTCGCTATCCAAAGCCAAAATCGCGACCGTGGATGAGCAAAGGGCAGGGGGGTCTGATCTAAGATCATTGGCAAAATTCGACTGCCCAAACACAACGGGGCTTGCCTCGCTCTCAGCCGTATCGCGCGAAAGTAGCCCGGTCGACAAAACTCGGACGTGCGAATAATCACGAGAAGGCCGACGCTGGACAATGTTGCACAAATGGGCGATCTGACCGTCAAGCACATCGACTGAAATCTCATCGGTGTAGCGACCAGTCATCGTCTCGAAGAGATCGGAAGCATAGTCTACCAATAAGAGGTGGCTCCCGGATTTCAGTAGGCTAGACAAGCTCTTTTGGTGTTGTGCTGGTGGTTTGCTCGCCAGTCCCAATCCCAAGATCAAGTCAAAATTCGGCAGTGTGGCCGCATGATCGATTGTCGTAAAAAAACTCTTCTCTGAGTTTTTCAGATCGAGGCGAAGCGTGTCCGCCTTATCCGGACGGTCCAATGCGACCACCACATATTCTGCAATATCGAGTAGCCTTTTGAATACCGCGGGATCCACGTCACCCAGAATGACGGCTCTGCCAATCTTCTCCGGGAGCGACCCTACCAAAGACAAGCTTACGTCGCGCAGGGCATCTATACCGGCATTTTCATTTCTGCGATCTGAAACCGCAGCGTGCATCGTGGCTTGAAGCTCGTCACTGGCTGACGGTTGCGTGTCCACCAACAACTCCAAAAGGCTCGACAGATCCGGCCATGGACATTCACCGGTTAAAGCGGTCGGTGACAAGTCCCGGATCTCCAAGAGACCCATGTCTTCCAGTGAAAGCAACGCTGACTGATACCGCCGATCCCGAAATTCATTATCATTTGACGAGTTCACGATATCCCAGGCGATCCTTCCCGCTATCGCGTCGCGCAGAACTTCCAGATCATCAGGAGCGGACTCCTCCAGCCTGAAAACCGACTCTGGCAACTCCAGACCTGACAGCGAAGACCGTGGTTGGACGGGAACGAAACGTTCATCGTAATATCGGATTTCATTTCGTTTGAGACGCGGCATTGGACGGAGCCACATGTCTTCGACGCCTGCCAAGGGCGCGCCTTCCGGATCCACGAAAATGGCGTCAAAGCAAACACCGGAGGTGTCGCCGCCAACCAGAGACAATCGCGCGCCGACACATGTGCCTGACTTGAACAACTTCAACTTTCCAAAACGACCTGGCACAAAAATCTTGTTTTCCGAAGTGTCCAACGTCTCCAACAAGGGCAAGGCGGCGTGAAGGCATGCATCAATGCCTGTTGGATCCAGAAGCAACCCGTTTTGATCGATCTGAGACTCGCTCAACCGAACATCAACGGAGGACTTGCCGACTGATACATGCGCCATTCGCGCAAAGGATGGGCCGTATTCCAAACCCATACCGCTCAACGTCTGATAAAAGTCGGTGGCCTTTTTTCCAGCCGCAAGATCTAAACCGCGACCTTCTACGCTTCCGAGCTGGAAAACCGCGGCGCCAGCAACCCAATTCCATGCACCAGACTGGTTTTGTTCCAGCGTCAGGCGACGCGACGGCGCGTCGTATGTCATCCGGATTGGAACCACGCCTGTTTCAGTCAGCCGAATGGGTTTTAGTATCTCTACATGACGGAGCTCGACCCCCTCAGCCGCAACAATTTCGCTGGCGGCGGAAAGGAACATTTCGACAATGGCAGCGGCGGGCAAGACGACCGAGCCATCGACTTTGTGGTCAGCGAGCCAAGGCAACCGGCCAAGCGATAAATCGGAGGTCCATACATCCGCGTTCGGGTCGATCCGTCCACCGAGTAGAGCGTGCTGTTTTTTCCGCCCGAAAAAGTCGAAAGGTGTTTCCGAGGCAAGACGAAACGGTTTTCTGTCGAAGGGATAAACCGGCATTTGTTCTGCGTTCCCGGGTTTCTCGCCAAGCAATAGGTCTTCGTCGACCTCTGCGCCGTTTGAGAGCGCGTTCAGCGTGATGGAGAAGGCATCTATTTTACCGCTGTCAGTTTCTTCAAGGCTGCCCAGCACCGTGCCGCTATGACCCGTCTCGGCCAGTGTTTCTCGGACATACGTTTGCAGGACGGATTTGGGCGAAATCTCGAGAAAGACAGAGATGCCTCGTTCCGCCATCGCTTCGACACACTGCTTGAACCGGACAGGTTTGCGCGCGTTCAACCACCAGAAATTGCTATCCAGCGTGCTGCCGGGCACCTGCTTGCCCAAGCAGCCCGAAAAGAAACTTACTTCTGTGTCACGTCCAGAAATGCCTTCAAGCTCATCCAAAAGCTGCGATTTCAGCGGATCCGTCAGAAATGAGTGATACGGGTACTCGATTTGTAAACGACGTCCTGCAATCCGCTTGGATCTGCAAATTTTTAGCAATTGCGCCACGTCGTTGGATGTCCCTGACACGGTGATGCTACTGCCGGAGTTTTCACCAGCAACCTCGACGTCCAGGTTTGCAGTTTCGATCAGGTTTTCTGCGCTTTTCGTGTCGCAAGCCAAGGCTGCCATCGTGCCTTGCGAATAGAGTTGATCGAGCGTTTGGGAGCGCGCCACTATGATGCGAATGGCGTCCGCGCGAGTGATCGCTCCACAGGCATAAGCCGCTGCGACTTCACCGGCGGAATGGCCCAAAACGGCTCCGGGATGAAGGCCCTGAGCCGCAAGTGCGTCCACCAACGATACCTGCACGGCGAGTAACATAGGCTGCGCCACGGGCGCGCGATCGAGCTTCGCTCCCAAATCGGGCGACATGATCAGATCGAGGAGTGGCTCGACACCCAGGTCTGTTGCCAATTCGCTGCAAGCAGAAAAGCTATCTCGAAAGACTTTGTCGTTGAGCAGCATGTGGCGTCCCATACCAGCCCATTGTGAGCCATTTCCGGAGAAAACAAATCCGACTCTGGATCTGTCGCGCAATGCCGTTCCCAGCGCGCACGCGCTTCCTCGCGGGTTCCCGAGCCATGCATCGAGGTTGTCCTTCAAGAATTCAGGCGAGGATGCCGGGACGCAAAGACGTCTGCGATGTCGGGTCAGGCGCCGGTTCGCGGCCAAAATACTCTGCGCAAGATCTGAATCTGCAACTTCGGCCTTTTCGCGCCATGTCTCGGCTAACGCTGTCA
>JBCCNY010000252.1:0-5287 GCA_039025595.1 Pseudomonadota bacterium
ACCGTCACACTGCTTTAACAAAAGCTTAACAACTCTTTCATATGTCTCAATTACCGCTCAGCCACAAAATGTAGTAGGAGTCGCTGGGATGCCCCTCTTGCAGATCAACGCCGCACCAGACGGGTTGAGCCTGCATAATGCGCGCCATTCGATGATGCCCCTGCTGCGCCGCAGCTTGCGCAAATCTGGCCCCGTCATGATCATGCTGCACGGCTACAAGTTTGCGCCTGGACACCCGGTCTCTTGTCCTCACAACCATATCCTGTCGCTTGATCCCGGTCGTTCCGGCTGGAAAGTGAAAAGCTGGCCGCGCGCTCTGGGTTTTGGCGCGGGCCAACACGACGAAGGTGTCGCCATCGCTTTTGGATGGTGGGCGCGGGGTACGATCTGGCAGGCCTGCGAGGAAGCCGATCGCGCAGCGCAGCGCTTGGCCGAGCTGCTGGCGATTCTGGCGCAGCTTGCGCCTGACCGGCCAGTGCATATTCTGGCCCATTCACTTGGTGCGCGGGTGGCTTTGCGCGCCTTGCCCGCCTGCAACACCGCCAGACTGGGTCGTATCATTCTGCTCAACGGGGCGGAGTTTGGCGAAACCGCGCGTGCCGCGCTGGATAGTCCTGCAGCACGAGCCGCCGAAGTCATCAACGTGACGAGCCGTGAAAATGACCTCTTTGATTTTCTGCTTGAACGCTTCGTCAGTCCACCGAAAACAGGCGACCGTTGCCTGTCACAGAGCTTGCCCGAGCGACCGAACACCTTGACGCTGCAGCTTGATCATCCAGACACGATTCGGGCGTTGAGGCGGGCTGGTTTTTGCCTCGCATCGGAATCGTTTCGCGTCTGCCACTGGTCAGCTTATCTGCGCCCCGGTGTCTTTGATCTTTATAAGGCCATGCTGCGCGCACCAGCCTCTACGGATCTCAATCGTTTACGTGTTTTGCTGCCAAACGCGCCAGAGCCACGCTGGTCCCACATGATCGCGCTGCCGGGTCATGCCTTTCGCGATATACGCGCGTTATCCTTTGCATCCAGAACGCGCGATACACAGAATAGTCCGGTGAGCTGAAACCGGTTTGCTTCGCGCCGACCGAGCAAATGGAGTTGTTAAAAAAGGGCGCGGTGACCGCGCCCGTGGCTCTTGTCGAAAAGGGGCGTCAGACCAACGAGATCTCATGCGCGCTTTCGCGCCCGTCGCGTCCCTCTTGCAGTTCGTAGCTCACCTTCTGGTTATCGGCCAAGCCTGTCAGACCAGACCGCTCAACCGCGGAAATATGGACAAAAACGTCCTTTCCGCCGCCTTCGGGCGCGATGAAGCCATAACCTTTGGTAGTGTTGAACCATTTCACGGTGCCAGTGGCCATTCTCCGTGTCTCCTTAGATTTAGTACGCTGCCCGCGTTATGCGGCAGCCCGGCAGTGTCAGGGCAAGATCGAGGGCCAGACGCCGGTTCGGAGTAAGGGTCGATAAGTCGTAACGTCGCAGAGGGGCATATGGGGTCTCTCGGCCGCGAAGTCAAAGCAAAGCTATGTAATTCGTAAGCAAATTTGCGCTCGATATTGCCGATCAGGCAGCCCGACCCGTCTGACCTTCATCATCGCCCTCCGGCGTGACCAGCAGCACGACGAACCAATAGGCAGACCGCAACATCAAAAGCACGATGACCATGGCGGACATCCACACTGTGAGCGACCCTGAGGCGATCAGCATTTCATTGAGGCATAAGAGGGCCGCCGCAAAGAGTGCGTTGACCCGCATCAGAGGTACCGGCGAGCTGAGCGGGCGCGTCGAACGCACGCCCTTCATCACCGCCCCCATGATCTGCTTTTCGCGGCGCATACCAAACAGCATGACCACCAGAACAAAAATGCACCCCGCCGATACAAGCCGCTGGGTAAATAACGGGTTGGCCAGGATTAATTGCAGCGCGATCAATACCAGCGTTATTGTCACCGGCCAGACAAGCAGTCGCGCATGGCCAGAGCTGATCGAGGTCAGATCGCGCGCGGCCCGAGGCAGGTTCCGCCACAACACCAGCGCCTGGGCCGTCACCGCCCCGAGGACGAAAACGCGTCCCTCGTCCCAGCCAGCCACTTTCAAAGCGACAAAAATCGACAAGACCACCACGAATGGCCACAGGATTTCAGCGCGCAGGGGTGGCACCGAGGCAGCAGAAGACGAAATACGGGCGAACATCTGATGAGCCATGTCGCTGGAATGGCAAAGAAATGCGGCGACATTACGACGCTGCTTTCATCCTGAAGATGTATTGGAACAAACCCCGCTGTTCAGCGATCCGTGCCGGTATCTGGCTCGTTGATGTCATCTCGAGACCCGCCGGCATTCTCATCTGGTGTCGCAAGGCTGTAGCGCGTGAAGAGACCATTTTGCGAGATAAAGAAGATAAAGATGGCCGCCGGCATCCCAAAGGTCTCGACATAGACCCAGGTTTCCTCTGATTGCGTGCGCCAGACCGCCTCATTCACAACAGCCAACGCGAAAAAGAGCGTTGTCAGGCGGCGTGTGAGGATCATCCAACCCTCATGGGTGAGCGGCATAAGCCCCTCCATCACGTATTCGAGGTAAGATTGCCCGCGCAAAAGACCGAAGCCCAGCAGCCCGGCAAAGAGCATGTAAACGATGGTGGGCTTCATCTTGAAGAAACGGGCATCGTTGAACCAGACGCTCAGGCCGCCAAAAACGATCAGCAAAACGGCTGTCACGACCTGCATGCGCGACAGCTTGCCGGTGAGCCACCAAAGCACACCCATCGACAGCAAAAAAACGGGAATAAAACCCGCCGTGACGACAATAAAGCCGTCGTAGTCTGTGCCGCCAATCGAATAAACGTTATCCTTCACCCGGAGGTAGACGACGAAGAAGGCCAGAACCGGGCCCAATTCGAGCGCTGTTTTTACCCAAGGATTTACGCCGGCATGCTGCATATCGTCTCTTTCTAGCCCCCCATCTCAACTATCACCGCACCCAGCGCGATCAAGGCCATGAGCGCGATACGACGCGGACCTACGGTTTCGCGCAACACAATCCAGCCGATAAGCGCGGCAAACACGGTCGAGGTTTCCCGAAGGACCGCCGCTTCGCCGACCTGGTCGAGCCGCGTGGCCAGCATGACTGCGCCGAAGCTGAAATAGGCCACGACCGCCCCCAAAGCGCCGCGGATCACCAGCGGACGCAACGCGACGCCGTCCAGCTTGGCGCGCATGCGCCGGGAAAGTGTAAACATCACCGGAAAATCGAAGGCCGCGAGAAAGAAAAACCAGGCCAGAAACGTGAAAGGATCGGCCGTTGCCCGGATCCCGTAGGCATCATAGGTGGTATAAAGCGCCACGAAGAGCCCGGTTGCGACGGCGAGGCCAAGGGCGGGGATGAGCGTCTCGCGCTCTGTTTCGAGAAAAATCAGGTTGTAGACCGCCAGCCCGAAAATCCCGGCGAGCAGCACAGCCAGCCCCAGCCATTGAATGCCTGTGAAGGTCTCTCCGAAAAGCAGGTAGGCGCCGATCACCGTGAAGAGCGGCCCGGTCCCGCGCACAACCGGATAGACGACCGTGTAGGCACCACGCGTATAAGCCATGGCCTGCAACAGCTTGTAGCCAAAGTGAATAACCATCGCACCCGCGAAGATCGGCCACATATGCGGCTCGGGCCAGGGCACGATAAAGAGCCAGGGCAAGGTCAGGACCACGTGATTGACATCGATCGAGGCCCGCATGAGCCAGGGATCATACCGGCCTTTTTGCAGAGCACCGAATACGGCGTGCAGAAACGCCGCGAGCAAAGCCAGCATAAGCGCCGCGCGATGCCCGGCTTCGGTGCCCTCCAATGACATGATCCATTCGCTCACCGCACGCCTCGAACAGGTCCATGCCGGACGCTCGACATTCGAGTCGCTGCCCCAGCTGCGGCGTTGTCGCCTTGAGTATTTATTGCAAGATGAAGCAGGATGTCGTGTTCCAAATGTCGGCCGTGACGACCCAGTCGCGCCAAGGTGCCGCGATCTATGACAAACACCCGCGCATCGCGGGACTTCAGAGGTTTGCCATGTCGTCTGGCACGACGCGCTATGGGTCCAATCCCGTGAGTGCGGCGGCGAAGTCCTCAGGGTCAAAAGGCGCCAGATCGTCGATCTGTTCGCCCACACCGATGGCGTGAATGGGCAGGCCGAACTGATCGGCCAGCGCCACCAGGACGCCGCCTTTCGCCGTGCCATCGAGTTTAGTCATGACAAGGCCAGATACATCCGCCATCTGCTGGAATGTTTTGACCTGCGAGAGCGCGTTCTGGCCCGTCGTTGCATCCAGCACCAGCAGAGTGTTATGCGGCGCATCCGGGTCTTTTTTGCGGATGACGCGCACAATCTTGGCAAGCTCCTCCATCAGATCAGCACGGTTTTGCAATCTCCCCGCCGTATCGATCATCAGAAGATCAGCGCCATCACGTTCTGCCTGATCCATCGCGTCGAAGGCCAGGCTGGCCGGGTCAGACCCCTCGGGCGCGGTGAGAACCGGCACGCCCGCCCGCTCGCCCCAGATCTGCAATTGCTCCACCGCCGCGGCGCGAAACGTATCTCCCGCAGCAATCACCACCTTTTTGCCCGCGGCGCCGAATTGGCTTGCGAGTTTGCCAATCGTCGTTGTTTTGCCTGAACCGTTGACACCGACAACAAGGACCACCTGCGGACGCTTCGGATAGATCGGCATCGGGCGCGCCACCGGTTCCATGATGCGCGCAATTTCCCCGGCGAGCAGGGATTTGATTTCTGGCACCGATAGTCTGCGACCCATGCGGCCCTCGGCAATGTTTGCGCTGACCCGCAGCGCAGTATCGACCCCCATATCAGCGGTGATCAAAAGCTCTTCGAGTTGTTCGAGCATGTCGTCGTCAAGCACCCGCCGCAGGGCCGGCTCTGTCGTCTCACGGCCGAGCAAGCGTCCCAGAAGACCGGGCCGCGGGGATAGTTCTGTTTTATCGCTTGTCAGATCGAGTTCGGGTTCCGCCAATGTGACGCGATCAACCTGATCGTCGCGGCTAACTGCATCGGTTCGCGTCGAGACCGGTGGCGGATCGTCGGGCACCGGGTTTTCAGTTGACCCTGCGCTCGCGGAGTCGAGGGGCGCGCGCTCCGGTGCAAGATCTGTCACGCGCTCTGTCTCTGGCTCGGTCTCGAGCTTACTCTTTGGCTCAATTTCAGGCTCAAGCTCTGCCGAGACCCCAAGCGACGGCTCTGAAGGCGTCTGCTCGTCCGAGCGGATGGCCGGCTGCACCGCAGGCTCGG
>JBCCNY010000253.1:0-5208 GCA_039025595.1 Pseudomonadota bacterium
AACACCTTTGGCAGGCTCGGCAAACACGATGAAGCCGCCAATGCCCTGTTCGAATCCCGCCTCGTCGATGAGACGGGCGAAAACGAGATGAAGCTTCGACACGCCGCCACCGGTGATCCAGTGTTTGCGCCCGTTCAGGATGTACGTATCGCCCTGCTTTCGCGCGGTCGTCTGCATCTCTGTGGCGGCACTGCCGGCCTCCGGTTCTGTGATGCAGATCGCGGGCTTGTCCCCGGCGAGGACATGCGGGGCGCAGAATGCTCTTTGTGCGTCGGTGCCATAGGCCATGACCGCGCTGATCCCCCCCATGTTTGCCTCAACCACCACCCGGGCCGTCAATGTGCAGACCTTGGCGATTTCCTCCACCACGTCGATCACATCGAGGTAGCTTGCACCCTGGCCGCCGAGTGATCTGGGGATTGTCATCCCCATAATCCCTGCCTTCGTCAGATCGTTGATATTGCTCCAGCAGTAGCTGCGCGTCTCATCCCAATGTGCTGCGCGGCGTTCAAAAACCGGCGCCAAGTCCCGAGCGGCAGAAAGGAGAGATTTGGACATGGGGTCACCTCAAAGACAATGCGGCACGATAAAACTGGATCACGGAACCGTGAGAATTTGACCCTATCAACTCTGTTAGTTCATTTGTATCGAATAATACTGCATAGTTAGTTAAGAGATACTGAAGTTATGCATACGCGTTCGCTCAGAAGCCTTGTCAAAATCGCTCAAGTCGGCTCCTTCACCGAGGCGGCGAACCAGCTCGGCATGACGCTTTCTGCCATTTCAATGCAGATGAAGGCGCTCGAAGAGGCGCTTGGCGTGGCGCTCTTTGATCGCTCTGTAAGACCCCCCCGCATGACGCCCATTGGACGGGCGATCGTCGAAGAAAGCGTGCCGCTCTTGCATCACGAGGATCGGCTCAACGAGATCTGCCGGACAGATGATGGGCTTGCCGGAAAGTACCGGCTAGGGTTTGTCACCACCGCAGCGGTGCGGTTGCTTCCAGCCTTTTTGCTCGCCGCCAAACGGGATGCGGCCCGCGCCGCGTTCGAAATCGAAACCGGATTATCCGCCGCCTTGCAGAACAAAGTGATCACGGGACAGCTTGATGCCGCCGTGATCACGGATGCTGATGGTCTGCCGGGCCAATTGTCGTCCAGCCTATTGCGGCGCGAACCCTTTGTGTTTGCCGCCCATAAAAGACTTCTCGAAAACGGTTTGCCTGGTCTCCTGGAGAATGAGTGTTTTTTTCATTTCATGCCCGATACCGGGATTGGCAAACTGATCGCCGACGCCATGCAGGATCAAGCGCGTCCCGCCAAGGCTGAGACAATCGTTCTGGATAATCTGGAAGCTATAATGGAATGCGTGGCGGATGGTCTGGGATACACTCTGTTGCCTCTGCCTGATGTAGAGCGCTACCGCAGCGAGGACGTTGGCATATTGCCAGCGCCTGAGTCGTTCGAGCGAAAACTGGTTCTTGTAACCGCGCGTACCGGCGCATTCGCGCGCCGCGCCGCCGCTCTTACATCGCTCATGACATGACGATCGAGCGGCATTTAGCCAGTGACAGCATATCCGGTTCAGGCCTTGGACTTGCCTCCCTGTATCCAATGAGAGGCCCTGCGGCAGGTGTAGTAAAAGACCGGCGTGAACAGCAGACCAAAAATCGTGACGCCCAACATGCCAAAGAACACAGCCGTCCCGAGCGCCTGACGCATCTCAGACCCCGCGCCCGTGGCCGTGATCAGCGGCACGACGCCCAGGATGAAGGCGAATGAGGTCATGAGAATGGGCCGCATCCGCAATCGGGCCGCCTCGATTGCTGCGTCAAAGGCGGAGGCGCCGCGATCCTCTACCTGTTTAGCGAACTCGACGATGAGAATGGCGTTCTTCGAGGCCAACCCAACCAGAACGACCAACCCGATCTGGGTCAGGATATTGTTGTCCATCCCGCGCCATAGAACGCCCGAGATCGCCGTGAGAAGGCACATCGGCACAATCAGGATCACAGCGAGCGGCAGGACCAGGCTTTCATATTGCGCGGCCAGGATCAGAAACACGAGCACAACAGCAAGCGTGAAAATTATGACCAAGCTGTTTTCAGCTAGTTTTTCTTGCAGCGCGAGTTCGGTCCACTCGAAGCTGAAGCCGGGCGGCAAGTCTGCGGCGAGCGTTTCCATTTTCTCCAACGCCTCGCCGGTCGACACGCCCGGTAGCGCCGCGCCTTGTACAGCCGCAGCGGGGAAGAGGTTGTACCGGACAACCCGATAGGGCCCGGTTGTGTCCTCAAAGGTGGCCACCGATCCGATGGGCATCATCCCACCTGACACGGTGCGCGTGCGAAGGTTTTCGACGTCGCGCTGCGCGTCGCGATGGATACCATCTGCCTGAGCAGTTACACGAAAAGTGCGGCCCAAAAAGTTGAAATCATTCACAAATGCAGAGCCCAGATAGATCTCTAGCGTCTCGAAAATCTGATCGGGTGTCACGCCCAATTGTTCGGCCTTTACACGATCGATATCAGCAAAGACACGCGGTGTGGAATTGTTGAAGAGCGCGAAGGCCTGTGTCAGACCCTCGGTCTGGTTGGCTTGTGCGGAGAGCTCTTGCGCAACGGTTTCCAACGCGCGCAAACCGCGTCCGCGCGTGTCCTGAACGTACATCTTCCATCCCCCGGCAGAGCCAATCCCGCGCACAGGCGGCGGAGCCACAACGAAAATGAACGCGTCCTTGATCCCAAAGAGCGCGCCTTGCACCTGCTGGAGCACGTCCTCTTGCGTGAGGCCCAGCTCTTGCATCTGAGCAAAATCCTTGAAGGTGAAAAAGATCGCGCCGGCATTGGGCGCATTGGTAAACGTGGCCGCGTCAAAGCCCGCAAATCCGGCGGTATGGGCCACGCCGGGATGATTAAGGATGATGCCTGTCGCCTGTTGAACAACCTTGTCCGTACGATCGAGCGACGATCCTGCCGGAAGCTGGATCACAGTGATCAGATAGCCCTGATTCTGATCAGGGATGAAGCCCGTGGGCGCGCGCTGAAACTGCGCATATCCCAGATAGGCTAGACCGGCATAGGCGACCAGCGCCACGGCCGAGATTTTCAACAAACCTCGGATCATCTTCGAGTAGCCCGCGGAAAGTTTTCCAAAAACGAAATTGAAGCCATGACTGAACGTTCGAAAGGGCCACAGTAACAGGTGACCTACGCGACCAAAAAGGCCCTTTGGACGGTCAACCCCGAGATCTCCCTTGAGCAGAAGAGAGGCCAGCGCGGGCGACAGCGTCAGCGAGACCAATGTCGAAATGGCCGTTGAGACCGCGATTGTCAGAGCGAATTGCTGAAAAAACTGACCGCTGATGCCGCTCACGAAAGAGGCGGGAATAAAGACCGCCATCATCACGAGGCTGGTCGCGATCAGGGCGCCGGACACCTCGCTCATGCTTGTATAGGCGGCTTCTCTGGGCGCCATGCCCTGCGCGATGTAGCGATCGATGTTTTCAACCACGACGATTGCATCATCAACGACAATGCCAATCGCCAGCACCAACCCGAAGAGAGTGAGATTGTTCAGCGAAAATCCGAAAACGGACATCACGGCAAATGTCGCGATCAAAGAAATGGGGATCGCGAGAACCGGAACGATCGCAGCCCGCCAGCTTTGCAGAAATACGATGATCACAAGCACCACCAGCAAGATCGCCTCAAAGAGCGTTTGATAGACCGCATTAACGGATTCAGCGATGTATTCGGTCGGATTGTAGATCACGTCATAGGCGACGCCGGTTGGGAACTCGCGCGCCATATCGTCCATGGCGGCCAGAACCGTCGCGGCGGTTTCCAGCGCGTTTGATCCTGGTCTTTGAAAGATCAGGATGGGCAAGGCGGTCTTGTCGTCCAGATATCCGATGGTTGAGTAATCGAGCGATCCCAATTCGACACGGGCCACGTCGCGCAATCTGATCTGCGAGCCGTTGAGCTCGGTCCGGACAACGATGTCTTCGAATTGTTCGGGTTCCGTCAGCCTGCCTTGAGTTTGGACCGCCACTTCATAGGCGGAGGGCTCCGGCACGGGCAGGCGGTTGATGACCCCCGAGGCGACCTGCACATTATTGACGCGCAGAGCGCGCACCACCTCGCCCGCCGTCATACCGCGTGCGGCGATCAGCTCGGGATCGAGCCAGACGCGCATCGAATAGGCGCGCTCGGCAAAAAGCGTCGCCTGACCCACGCCGTCGATGCGCGCGAGCCTGTCGATGATCCGCGTCCGCGCATAATTCGAGACATAAAGCTGATCCCGCGACCCATCATCAGAGAACATATGGATGACCATCATCAGGTCGGGAGAGCTCTTTTGTGTTGTGATTCCGAGGCGGCGCACGGGCTCGGGCAGTCGTGGTTCTGCCGTTGTCACGCGGTTTTGAACCAGAACCTGGGCCTGATCGAGGTCTGTGCCAAGCTCGAACGTCACCGTGATCGTCAGTTGACCATCCCCGGTGGCCTGCGACGTGATATAGAGCATATCCTCGACGCCATTAATGGCCTGCTCGATTGGCGCAGCAACGGTGTCTGCCACGGTTTCAGCCGAGGCGCCGGGATAGCTGGCTGTCACCTGAATCGTCGGAGGCGCGATTTCGGGGTACTGTGCCACCGGCAGCGAGAAGTAAGCGACCCCGCCGAGGATTGTCATAATGACGGACAGAACCGTTGCAAATATCGGTCGGGAAATGAAGAAATGGGAAAACTTCATCTTTCAGCGCCTATTGGATTTCAACTTCATCGAGACTCAGTGTGGTCATTTCCGGTACGACCTGACCGCCGGGCCGGGCGCGCAGAACCCCGTTCACAATGACGGTGTCGTCAGCGCTGATCCCGGACCTTATGACACGTAGTCCGCGATGAAGCGGTCCAAGCTCGACAATCCGCGCATCCACCACGCCCTCATCATTGACCACCAGAACGATCTTGCGTGCCTGATCTGACAGAACAGCCTCATCGGGCAAAAGCAACGCCTCGTATTCGCCGGAGCCGATCAGGCGCAGACGGGCAAACATGCCGGGGATTAGAAAGTCATCGGAATTTTCCAGCACGGCGCGTGCTCTGATCGTGCCGGAGCCCGGGTCGAGTTCATTATCGACGAAATTCATCACGCCCTTATGAGGCCAGCCCTGTTCGTCGATCAGCCGCGCTTCGACAGGGTTCTGCGC
>JBCCNY010000254.1:0-5204 GCA_039025595.1 Pseudomonadota bacterium
GCCACATCATCACCAGCCGTCAGCTTCAGCTCAATCTCACGCAGCAGCTTCAAGATGTCTTCGTCTGAATGTCGCTTCCTCGCCATGCCCAATACCCCTCTCGCCGCCAGTGTAATGGCCCAGTTCTACGGGGGAAGGACACAAGACGTTTGTAGATTCAGACAATTAGAATTCGATAAGTTGACGCGCTTCCTTTCGGTTGAGAGCCAACCGGGCGTTTACCGACTTTCTGGTGTATTTTATGCCTGCAAGTTCTGGGCCTCGATTGTTTAGAATTGCTTCGTTGAATACTAATTCTCTACGTTGATCGGGTGGCAAGCACGCAGAAGCGAGGAGCATCAGGCGGTCGTTAAATGGGCAAACGTAGAAGTTGTTAGTGAAGGAATAGAGCTGATTACCTAACCCATGTGACAAAAACTGTTCAGCGAACATAAAATCATACACGCGTGACTTTGAAGTGCCTGGCGGTGTCCTGAACCAGTTGGCGTACTCAACGTGAAGCACTGGGTTCTGCGTGATCTCTTTTTTACCGAGCATCATCATACGAATACCCTCTGATGTCTCATGACGCAGCCGCTGAGTGTACTCTTTTGTGGTTCTTCGCCACAGGACAGCCTTTAGAAAATCAGAACCGTTTCCTCGGAGGATTAATGGGCCGCCGGGGTAACCGTTTAGGACTTCGTAGAGTCGTTTGGGCACATCAGCACCAATGCTGGCGGTTCCCATACTGATTTTGCTGGCTGCATCGCAGGAACGCAGTTTTTCTGCATTCGAGATTTGGTACTTCGGGTCTAACTTTGGATCGATAATGGTTTGGTCTTTGCCTACGATATCTGCAAGCTTGGTTGCAATGCGAGTGTCCCTTCTGCTCATGAAACTTTCGGCATGTGAGAAAAGGTCAATGTCCTCTAGGTAGGGTTTCGCACATGCAAGAAGAAGCCGGCTATCCAAACCTCCGGAAATCGGAAGTATCGCTCCGGTTTCCCACTTTGAGAGAGCGCCCAGGACGTTTTCGAGTCTACTTAAAATTAATTTCAGTAGTTTTGATTTATCTTCTTCGTTTGGGTCAAAGATCGCGTCTTTATGTGGCCAATGCCGATGAAATCTGAAATCTGAAAGATCAAGGTAGTGGTTCGGTACAAGCCTCTTGACTACTTTGTCAGGTGTGTGGCCGAATGCAAAACGACCTTTGCCGACGATCGCTTCTTCTGTCATGGGATAGATAGTGTTTGCCTCGATCTCTCTATCGAGTAAGAAATTGATCGTGGACGCGATTGCTCTTTGCTCCGGATCATAGACGGCCCCGAGAGAGCCAATTGGATCAAGGTAAAAACGTTGTATTTCTTTGTGGACAATCAAAAACGCGAAACGACCTGCGCAAGCGTTTAAACGTTCAATGACCTTGTCCATGTCTCGTAACTTCGCTAGATCATTGAAAGCGTCCTGTGACGCTAAGAGTTTTGCATTTTCTTCGACGGCGATCCCCAGCAAAACCACTTTTCCATTTCCTTCGTCAAAGGAGAAATCAAAAGCTGGTAGCCCATAGCCAACGTCCAAGTGCCATGGTCCGGCTTCGTGGCGCCTGAAACCTTCTAAGGGATCAAGCCCGGCACGTGCCAAGCGAAACTGCTGTGCGAATACCTCAGCAAATCGGACTTCATGTTCGTTGCAAAGATCTCTTCCAAGATTCAACTTGCACCCTCCGGAAATAGAAATTCCGATGTTGTTAGGGCGTTTACGATGTGACGGCTAGACGCAACGGTCGGTGCCAGAAAGATCTGCACGCTGTTACCTTGTAGGCAACACTGCGGTATTGAGAGCACAGAACTGCAACTCTATGCCGTTGCCTTTCGTAGATGTTATTCAAAACCAAAGCAGTCGTTAGAGACAAACGAGGCCTGTTTGTCCGCAAAGCAGTGATTTCAAGGCTCCTGCATAGGTGTCTCAAAAATCACTACGCCAGGGTCGGCAAGGCATCAGTTACCCTTCCAAAATCCCGCGCACGGTCTGTGAATAGTCGGCGTAGCTGACGACGGCCTTATTCCCCGCATAGCCGTGGTAATAGCTGCGACCCGTCCTCGTGGGTAAGCCTGCCCAGATACGAGCGAGGTTCAACATGAAGGCCTCGGTTGTTATCTCGCCCTCCTGAACCTTCACAAAACCGGCGTCACCCAATAGCAGATCTGCCAACCGGTCCTGCACATCCGGGCTGAATCGTGCGCTGTGATCGATCCCCAATCGTCGAGCGGAATGGCGCAGGGTGGGCGGGATGAACTGGTAACGCCCGATCGCATGGGGCTGACCCGGCGTTGCCTCGATCCAATCAAAAATCTCGGCCAGCGTCATATCGGTCGGGCGCTTGGGCGGTTTGATCCGCGCGCCATATTGCACCGCGTCATAGCCCATGCGCCCCGCCTCCGCCCGGGCGATCAGATCACGCAGGCGCGCGGCTTTGGTGCCAGTCCGCCGCAGCGGAGCATCCAGGCGACCGGGTAGGGCAGCAAACAAACCGCCGTTGGCCTCGCCCACAAAGAGACTGGCGCGAGTGGCTTGGGTATCGGCCCCGGCGCGCGGCGCAAACATCGGCTGCCGATCAGTGAAAAAGGCCCCGGGCGCTGGTGTTGGCAGAAGTTCGGCGAGGCTTGGATCTGCCAAGATGATCCAAACAAGGCCTGCGTGAAGCGCAAGTTTCAAGCGTTGCTCCCCTCTGGTGCTGCGACCTGTATTGCGGAAAGAACTGAAGAATTTCTTGAAACAGGTTTGCAGCGGGCAGCGAGGGCGCGGTAAGAGAAGTATTATGGCTGACATTCGATCGCTATTTGTCACACCGCTCTACCACGCGGCTCTGTTGGAACATGGACCTGCAATTGATGTCACGGATTTAGCAGCATCCTGCTATTCGATTGCCTCAGATGATGAGGCAGGTCAGGATTGGTGCGAGGAGAACGGCTATCCCGGTTATACCTCTTATGCGTCACTCTCGGATCTGCCGTGGCGCTTTCCGGTCTTCGCCGATCTGGTCAAAGCACTCGATGACCATGTCGCCTCTTTCGCTAAGGATCTTGCCTTCGATCTGGAGGATCGCCCCCTCGTTTGCGAAGATATTTGGATCAACATACTACCGGAAGGTGGGGCGCATGGGTCGCACTTACATCCTCAATCGGTGATTTCCGGGACAACCTACGTGGCTATGCCCGAAGGCGCCAGCGCTCTGAAACTAGAAGACCCGCGTTCGGCGCGGATGATGGCCGCCCCGGCGCGCCGCCAAGATGCCCCCGAAGCTTTGCGGCGTTTCGTCTCGATTCAGCCGGTAATTGGCGATGTTCTATTGTGGGAAAGCTGGGTCCGCCATGAAGTTCCTATGAACCAGTCTGAAGAGGACCGGATCAGCGTGAGCTTTAACTACAGATGGGGATGAACCAAAAAACCCCGGCCGTGTGACCGGGGTTTTGTTTTGTAAGTTTCAGAGCATTTAGGCGGCTGCGATACCATCGGCTTCGACGGTTTCCCAAATCGCTTCCCAAGCGCGCTTCGCCTGACCGCGCTGACGCACGCCTTTGGCATCTTCATAGTTCGCCATTTTGCCGTCGCCGTCGACGACGACAAGACCAACCATGCCCTGGCTGACATGCGGTGTGCACTGGAAGCCGTAGAAGCCAGGCTGGTCCAGAGTGACAGAGATCTCTTCGTTGATCTTGCCCTTCCAGCCTTCGGCGCCGTCCGGCATCATGCCGTCCACGATTTCACAATTGTGACCGCGATCGGTGGCGACGAAGTTCACGGTATCACCCGGCTGCACCACGATTATGTTCGGTTTGAACACCATGCGGGCTTTTGGATCATCAGGATCTTTGTTCAGCATGGCGACATCATGCGATCCCGCTGCGAAAGCCGGTCGTGTTATCAACGCAGCAGCGCTTGCAGCGATCAGTGTACGGCGATCGATCATCAATTTCATAACGAACGGTCCTTCTTTGTTTCAGTCCATCGATACATAAGAGCGATCCCTTTTTGGTAAAGAGCACGCTTGCCTGACTTGGCTGTTACCAAGGGTCGCAGACAGATGCAATTCTGCCGTTAAATTGTCGACATGCTTGTAAATCCGCCAGAGGCGTCGTTTTGTTGGCCGATCATGGATATTTTGCTTGTTCTTCTACCATGTGTTGCTTAGAGAGCGCGCAGCCTGCTGCACATTCTCGTGTGCGGCGATTCGTATTTATCCACCGGATGTTGGGTGACCCGCCGTTTTGGGGCCTACCGGTGTTGTGAGAGGACTTGGCGATGGACGCCCAAGAATTGCGGGATAAAACGCCCGATCAGCTTCGCGAAGAGCTGTCGAACCTTAAAAAGGAACAGTTCAACCTGCGTTTTCAGGCGGCTACTGGAGCGCTCGAGAATGCGGCTCGGATAAAAACGGTGCGTCGCGATGTCGCGCGGGTAAAGACCATTTTGAACGAAAAAGCCGCGGCCGCGGCAGAGTAAAGGAGAGGACCAAATGCCCAAACGTATTTTGCAAGGTGTGGTCACTTCCGATGCAAACGCACAAACCGTGACAGTCTCTGTCGAGCGTCGCTTCAAGCACCCTGTGCTGCAAAAGACGATCCGGAAATCCAAGAAATACCGTGCACATGACGAAAAGAACACCTTCAAGGTGGGCGACAGCGTTCGCATTCAGGAATGTGCGCCGAAATCGAAGACGAAACGCTGGGAGGTGCTGGAGGCCTGAGCTTTCGCACCACCCGGTTTGATCGAAACCCTGGGACCAATGACACGAGCGTGCGGTCCCAAAGGTCGGGAGAAACCAAATGATCCAGATGCAGACCAATCTGGATGTTGCTGACAATTCCGGTGCTCGCCGGGTTCAGTGCATCAAGGTTCTGGGCGGTTCCAAACGCAAATATGCCTCCGTCGGCGACATAATCGTCGTGTCCGTGAAAGAGGCTATCCCGCGTGGTCGCGTGAAGAAAGGCGACGTGCGTAAAGCTGTTGTTGTTCGCACTGCAAAGGAAATCCGCCGCGAGGATGGAACTGCGATCCGCTTTGATCGCAACGCGGCTGTGATTTTAAACAATGCGGGTGAACCTGTCGGCACCCGTATCTTCGGCCCCGTCGTGCGCGAGCTCCGGGCGAAGAACTTTATGAAGATCGTTTCGCTCGCCCCGGAGGTGCTGTGATATGGCCGCTAAACTGAAAAAAGGCGATGA
>JBCCNY010000255.1:0-5202 GCA_039025595.1 Pseudomonadota bacterium
ATCGGCGGGACCAAAACGGTTCTTGACCGCCCGCAGCAAGCGAAACTGGTGCCCACGCTCGCCCTCGAAATAGAGTACCGTGTCGACCATGTGTTCGACGACGCGGGGCCCTGCGATCTGACCCTCCTTGGTGACATGGCCAACCAGCACAACGGCGCAGCCCGTGCGCTTGGCGAAGGTAACCAGTTCGTGGGCAGCCGCGCGTACCTGTGCAACGGACCCTGGTGCGCTGTCGACATTGTCGGCCCACATTGTCTGAATTGAATCAATCACTACAAGCGCCGGAGCGGTTTTTTCCAGCGTTGTCAGTATGTCACGGAGCGCTGTTGCAGTTGCAAGCTTGACCGGAGCTTGTTCCAGGCCCAACCGTGCGGCGCGCATCCGGACCTGCGCGCTGGCCTCTTCGCCTGAGATGTAGATCGTAGGCAATCCTGTGTCGGCAAAGCGCGCGGCCGCTTGCAGCAGCAACGTCGATTTGCCAATCCCGGGATCCCCGCCCACCAGCGTTGCGGAGCCGGGCACGAGACCACCGCCCAGCACCCGGTCGAGTTCCGCAAGACCCGATTGTGTACGCGGAGGCGGTGGCTCTGCGGTCGAGAGATCGCTCAGGCCCAGGGCGGTTCCGCGCTTGGCGCCCAGAGACTTAGAGGCCGGACCGGCCGAGAGCGGCGCTTCTTCGGAAATCGTGTTCCATTCGCCGCATGCCTCGCAACGGCCCGACCATTTGGTATAGGCGGCCCCGCAGGCCGAACAGACAAAGGAGGCGGATTTGGCCATGGCGCGGTGATGCCCGATGCCATGGCCGGGGTCAAACGGAAGCTATGAGCGCGGCGGTCCGTCTGAAGGTGAGTGGTGGTCTTGGTTGTGTTTTGCTTTCGGCGAGGCCGTCCCCTCAACAAGGGTTCCGGTCTGGAGTTCTGGGAAAAGCTCGCGAAGTTCTTCGCGCAGGCGATCCTTTGCGCCTTTCACAGCGATCTGGCACGGCGTTGGGCCTTGTTTTGAGTAGTCTATTCCATAGTTAGGGCCGGGGCCGCCAGCCGTTCTCAGCAATTTGCCGGTGAAGAAAAATTCAAAAAAATCAGGCATGTTTCAATCCCCTCGACCATAGGTCGTCACGAGGTGCAAGATCGTTCAAACTTTTTCTAAACAGGTTTTCGCGCGCTTTTACTCTCGGTAAGATAGCCGATGGTGAGTGACGCGAGAATGCAGGCGGTAAAGAGATAAAGCCCCCAGGCGGTTTCCACCCTGCCGACGCCCACACCTTTTGCCACAACGATATAGAGCGCGATGAGAAAGACATCGGCCATGGCCAGTTTGCCGAGAACTTGCAGAGCGGGCAGTGTCTTGCGCCGCATCAATCCGAAATGGATGAGCGCCAGTCCGATCGTCTTGGCGTAGGGCGCAAAGAGCGCAAGGACCGTGACCAGCAGCGCGAGAATAACATCGCTTTGCCAAAGGCTCTGCAACCCGGTGATGACAGAGATTTCCGACAGCCCAAAGAGTGGCAAAAGCCCCGCGCGCATCAGCGGCGCAAACCAGGCGATGGGAAAGAGGATCAGCAGAGCGAGGTTGGCGTATCTGAGCATGGCGTCCCCGTGATCGTTTGTCTGGGAGGTAACCATGCCGGGCAAAGGCTGCAAGTTTTGCGGCCTGTACGGCATGCGATCTGAAGCGCTGCCTAATGATCAGGCATCCTAAATTGAGACGTTCTGGTGGTGTTGTCCCCCGGCGCAAGAGCCGAGAAACACAAGCCCTGCGGCTTACTTTAGGATAGACAAGAGATTGGCGTGATCATCCGTCCAGACAGGGCCGCCGTCAGACACCAGCGTCTCCCAGCGTGGATCTTCATTGAGTTCACCGAAGGCTGCGGCGTCTCGCGCCAGGATCACCACAATAGACGCAAACTCTGTGGGGTCTTCTTCGATGTTGCCAGGAAATCTCTGGATGCGTCCCGCCAAGCTCTGCGCTTCCGCAGAACGTGCGAGCGGCCGGTCGATTTCATAGTACCGGTTGGAGATGTGGAACACGAGGATACCGTCCTCTGACAGGTGATCCATGTAAAGCGAGATTGCTTCGTTCGTGGTCAGGTGAACCGGCACTGAATCCGAGCTATAGGCATCGATCACCAGCACCTCATAGGCCTGTGGGCTTTGTGCCGCCAATGTGATTCGCGCGTCGCCCAAATGTACGGGATCGTCCCCGGCGCAAACTTCCATGAAGCGGAAAAACTCTGTTTTCCGGGCAATCTCGAGGACCATCGGGTCGATCTCATAATATTGCCACGACTGATGGGGTAGCGAATAGCATGACAAGGAGCCGACACCGAGCCCCACAACACCGATGCTCTTTGCGCTACGTCCGCGTTCAGAGGTGACCACCTGCGCAATTGGACCGTTTGGATGATAGTAGTGGATGGGCTGTGGGCGCGCTGCGGTATCGTCGACAAGGCGCTGACCGCCGTGAATGGTCGTGCCGTTGCTGTATACCCGAACATCGCCGCGGTCCGAAACATGGTGCGTGCCAAAGAAAGAGCGGTCGCGGAAATCCGCGCCGTCATCAATTGCGATTGCACTGGCAAGAAAGGTCATAGCGACCGCACCGTAAACGGCAGACATATTGCGGCGCGTGACGAGGATCGCGATACAGCCGCATATCAGAAAGTAGAGGGGAGCGGCGTTCCCGGATTTCGAGGCATCCATCCAAAAGACAGCCGCCACAGCCGGCAGGCAGACGAGCAGAGCCACGCAGGCACCACGCAGGATGTCACGAGGCGATCTGTCATCCTTTGGTACAAGCATGAGACCGGCGATCAGTGCGGTCGCGCTGGCCTCGTAAAGCCCGGTGAAAGCTATGGGCGCTATGATCGAGTTGAAGAGCCCTCCGAGGGCACCACCCACAGACATAGTCAGATAGAATAAGGTCAGTTGGGTGCTGTCAGGGCGTTCGAGGTACAATCTGCGGTGGGCGTATAGGGCCACGATGAAGAAACCCAGCACCAGAAACACTAATTTCACAATCCCCATCTGTGGCCCTGTCAGACCGGAAAAGATCATCAGCGTACCCAGCAACACAAGCGCCACGAGGCCGCGGAACAGGCGATCGGGGATCAGGTCGCGACGGGTGAAGGTGAGCACGAAGGTCAGCAGGTAGAGCGCCAGAGGCACCACCCAGACAAGTGGCACCGCCCCGATATCAAGGCTGATTTTTGATGTGACCGACAGCATAAGAGATGAAGGGATGAATGCCAGAAACGCCCAAGTGAGTAGGCGACGCACCGGTACTGAAGCCTTGATCGGCGCGGTTTCTGCCGCTTTGGCAGATTGGGTTGCGCACAGGCCTGACATCAACAAAAACGCACCGAGAGCGCAGAATCCGATGGCCCAAACTACGCCGATCTTGCTCGCCCCAAAAAGCGGTTCGGCGATCAGCGGGAAGGCCAGCAAAGCCGCCAGCGAGCCGAAATTAGAGGCGCCGTACAGGAAATATGGGTCGTCCGCCGATGGTCCACCGGATCGGGCATACCAATACTGTATCAGTGGTGCGTTCGCCGATAATGCGAAAAATGGCAATCCCACACCGACCGCGTAGACCATCAGCGTTTGCCAGGCCATCGGACCTGTTGGATCAAGCATCCAGTGCTCTGGAATAGCGAGCGGAAGAAAGGCTAGCGCCGCCGCCCAGACGGTTAAATGGATCAGCAACTGGAGCCGCGATTTCAAATGCCGCGTCAAAAGATGCGCATAAAGATATCCGGCGATCAGGATCGTCTGAAAAAACAGCATTGCGGTTGTCCAGACCGCCGGAGAACCTCCTATCGTCGGCAGCACGATCCGGGTGAACAGCGGTTGGACGAAAAACAGCAGGGACGCCGAGAGGAATATTGTCGCGACAAAGACCGCCGGAACAAAAGCGCGCGCGCCTGCGCTGCTTGGGGTGTCAGTAACGTGCATGCAATTGGCCTGCCCAGTTTCTGTGTTTGGCAAGACTTAAAACAGAGAAAAGCGGAAAAATTGAGGCGGAATGACTGCGATTTACAGGCAGTTGGAAGAGTTTTCAGGCCGCTGGAAGAGACGGGCATTGGTTTATACGGGCGCCAGCCGGTCCCATTGCCGGAAGGCAAATTCGGCTGGCGAGCGCAGGACCGACGGGAGTCGCTGGGACGTAAGCTAAGAGAGCTTTATGCAAGGGTGTCATGCTATCAGTGATTGGCCCCACTTTTCCATAACGCCTGACCGGTCGCGCCAGAGGCGTGTCCATTCATTTTGCGCACCTTGGGTGCGACGGAGCGGTCATGCGCTCGCTGTCGTGCATTGGTTGCTAGAACCAATGGCGCAACCATGAACGAGCCTTCGGTGCTATTCGGGCGTGTTTCCAACCTTTCGTTTAGAAACAAAGGTGCTTACGAGATAACCATCATCATGAAAAACAGTGAGGCGATCCCGATCGTCCAGATTTCGAAGATCAGCATCGGGTAGCGGTTGGTGATTTCACCCAAAATCGGAAGAAGAAAGCGCATCATGTCGATGAGAGGGTAGGGAAGGTTTGGTTCCGCCTTCAGGAATTGTCTGTGTCTAAACCCGAAGAGAAAAGCGGATGCAGCGCCGATCAGAGAACTGAACAGAGTAACAATCTGAAAGTCGATCAAGATGCCCGCCGAAAACACAACGAGGCTTAGTGGCAGGAGGTAAATGCTTGATCTGGAGATCAAGTTGAGGCGATCATCATACCCCGACGACCGATTTTCCTTTTTCAAGTGGATATAGAAAGGCGGAAATCCATAGCTGACTTGCGCCGCAACGATAGCGTAGATCCAACTGGGTAAGAAAAGCGCGGTGATCAACAAAGTCATGGTCTGCAACATTGGCCCGAGCCCTCTGTTGGCGAATTCTACCGCACCGCTTCGATGGGCCCCTCGGCGGAGCCGGAGATGAACTGGGTGAGGTAGGGGTCGCCTGAGCTATCCATCTGGCTGACCGGGCCGGTCCAGCGGATTTTTCCGGCATGCAGCATCGCGACGTTATCGGCGATGGCGCGCACGGACGTCATGTCGTGGGTGATGGTCATGGCGGTGGCCCCCATCTCGACCACGATCTCGCGGATCAGCTCGTTGATCACGCCCGACATGATCGGATCGAGCCCGGTCGTGGGCTCATCGAAAAAGATGATCTCGGGTTCGGCGGCGATGGCGCGGGCGAGGCCCAC
>JBCCNY010000256.1:0-5171 GCA_039025595.1 Pseudomonadota bacterium
CACGCGCCCTGTCTCGATCGCTGGTGTCGAACCGTGTGGCAATTCATGAAAACTCACCCGTGATCGAGCTGATGCGCAACGGCGTTTGGGAAGCGGTGACACCTTCGGGCCGCATACGGGCACCGCGCGTGATTTTGGCCGTCAACGGACACGCAGAGAGCTTTGGGCAGTTTCGTGGCCGTCTGCTGCATGTGTTTCTCTATGCGTCCATGACCCGCGCCTTGAGCGGCGATGAAGTGTCACGTCTGGGAGGCGAGACGCGATGGGGTCTTACACCCGCCGACCCGATGGGGAGCACCGTGCGGCGCATTTCCGGAACAGGCGGAGACCGGATTGTGATCCGAAACCAAGTCTCCTACGCGCCGAGCTTGTCCGTGAATGACGATCGGCTTGACAAGATGGGCGCGCGTCACGACCGGACTTTTGCCGCCCGTTTTCCGCAGCTTGCCGACGTGGACATGGAGTATCGCTGGGCCGGGCGGCTCTGTCTGAGCTGGAATGGGGCACCCGCTTTGGGGGAGATCGACGAGGGGCTCTTTTCTGCCTGTTGCCAGAACGGTCTCGGGTTGGCCAGAGGCACGCTGCACGGGATGACCATGGCGGATCTGGCCTGCGGAGAGCGCAATGAGCTGGTCGACTACGTCCTGTCGCAAGGCACGCCTTCTCGCCTGCCGCCGTTGCCTTTCACCTATGTGGGAGCGACAGCGCGCATGGCTTGGGGACAGTGGACAGCTGGGCGCGAGTTATAGGTTAACCCTGCGCAACCAGTGCTTGCTCGCGCGGGTTTTCGGCTTTTGGTTTCCCCGTGGTCTGAGGTGCCATATGGCGCAAGCGTAGTGCATTACTGACAACGAAGAGAGAGCTGAGCGTCATGGCACCGGCCGCCAGAACGGGTGAGAGCAATAGACCTGTCAGCGGATAGAGCACGCCGGCTGCAACCGGGATCAACGCGCTGTTATAGGCAAAAGCCCAAAACAGGTTTTGGCGGATGTTGCGCATCGTTGCGCGCGAGACATGCAACGCCCGGTAGACTGCCATCGGGTCACCGGATGTAAGCACGATATCCGCCGCATCAATCGCCACATCCGTGCCGGTTCCCATGGCAAGACCGACATCTGCGCTGGCAAGCGCAGGTGCATCGTTGATCCCGTCTCCGACGAAAGCCACCGTTCCGCAATTGTCGCGCAGGTCATTGACGGCCCTGGCTTTGTCCCCAGGCAGAACTTCAGCAAAGACAGTTTCGATGCCCAGTTGCTCGGCGGTACTTCTCGCCGCTGCTGCGACGTCGCCGCTCACCAGAGCGGTCCTCACCCCTGCTTCGTGCAGCGCTTTGATGGTATTGCGGGCGTTGGGTTTGATTGGGTCAGCCACCAGAAGGATTGCAGCGATGCGCCGGTCAATCGCCACCAGAACAGGGGTTTGTCCGGTTTCGCCAGCCGCGTTAAGTGCTCCGGACATTACGGTCAGATCTACGCCCTGTTCCTGTAGATAAGCCGCCGTGCCCACATGCAGCTCACGTACCCCGCATTGCGCTTCGATCCCTTTACCCGGATGGCTTTGCAGGCCCTGAACATCTGGCCGTGCCAAACCGCGCTCGTCCGCTGCGGCTTCGATCGCACGGGCAATTGGATGCTCAGATTGTGCTTCGGCCGCCGCCACTTGTGCCAGCACATCACCCTCGTCAAAGCCCGGCGTGGTATGCATGTCCACGATTTCAGGTTTCCCTTTCGTCAGCGTCCCGGTTTTGTCGAAGGCGATGACCTTCACTTCGGATAGATGCTGCAAGGCGGCGCCGCGCCGGAAAAGCAGGCCAAGTTCCGCCGCCCGTCCGGTGCCCACCAGAATGGACATCGGTGTGGCAAGTCCCATCGCGCAGGGGCAAGCGATGATCAGAACGCAGATGCCCGCGACAAGGGCATAGCCGGGAGCCTCGGGTGGCCCAAACGCCAACCAAAGCGCCACACTGAGTGCCGCAAGACACAAAATGACCGGCACGAAGATGGCGATCACCCGGTCGGCCAGGGCTTCGATCGGGAGTTTTCCGGCTTGGGCCTCTTCGACCATACGGATGATCTGGGCCAGCATTGTGTCCGCACCGATGCGCGTGGCGCGCATCACGACCACGCCCGCGCCGTTGATTGTGCCGCCCGTTGCGAGGCTTCCGGTGCTCTTTTCGACTGGAATGGGTTCGCCTGTGAGCATGGACTCATCAACGAAAGACTGACCCTCGATAATCTCGCCATCGGTTGGTATGCGCTCGCCCGGGCGGACGAGTAGCTCATCACCGATTTGTACCGAACCGATAGACACCTCTGAGAGTTTGCCGTCACGTCTCACCCGGGCGATGCGAGGTTGCAAGCCCACGAGGCGACGAATTGCGGCGCCGCTTTTTCCACGCGCGCGAAGTTCGAGCCAACGGCCCAGCAGGATGAGCGTTACAATCACCGCCGCCGCTTCGAAGTAGACGGCGCGACCCGCGGCCGGGATCAGATCGGGGGCAAAAAGAACAAGGCTGGAATATCCCCATGCTGCAAGAGTTCCGAGCGCGACCAGCGCGTTCATATCCGGTGCGCCTCGAAAAAGCGCGGGCAATCCTTTGGTGAAGAAGCGACGTCCGGGGCCCGCCAGAACAAGCGTTGTGAATACAAACTGCACCATCCATAGACCGGTATGTCCGAGCGAGGCTATCAACGCGTGGTGAAAGGCTGGCACCAGATGCCCGCCCATTTCTGAGACAAAGACAGGCAGCGTCAAGGCCACGGCCACAAAGGTATCCCGCCGCACCCTCGTCAGCTCGTCATTGGTTTTATCAACCCAAGGTGATGGAGCACCTTCCGAGATCGGTGCTGCGGGATATCCAGCACTCGTGGCCACGTTCGCCAATGATGAAAGGTCCGTCTCATCGGCTCGATAGTCGATCTGAGCCCTTTGCGTCGCGAGATTGACCGAGACATCGACAACCCCCGGCGTGTTTTTCAACACAGATTCAACGCGCGCAACGCACGCGCCGCAATTCAGATTGGATATGTCAAGCTGCGCCTTGGTCATCTGTCCTCACACGAGGCAACCAATATAGGATGCGTGTCAAGCAATCGAAAGATCAAACGCGGACCAGCTTAGCCGCTGCGACGATACCGAAAGACGCCGGTGGCATTGGCAATCAATGCTCCGGTGTTATCATGCACGGTCCCGCTGGCGAAATACGTGGAGCGACCGCCGCCGGTCACATAAGCCTCAGCTTTCAGATGCGTCCCCTTTGCCTGAGCGACGTAGTTCACATTCATTGAAAGGGTCAGGGCATTTAGCCGATGGTTCGGATCTCCGGTGTAGCAGCCGCAAAACCCCATCGCCGTGTCGAGCAGCGCGGCGTAGACCCCGCCATGCGGCAATCCCTGCCGGTTCATGAGGTGCGGTGCAAGCGGCGCTTCGATGCATGCAAACCCCGCGGACCAACCGGTCATACGAAAACCCAGGGCGTCGGCCAGAGGCGAGGGTGGTTCAAAGAGATCTGGATCGGTCTTGTCGGACATCTTCGAGGGAAACTACGCCGTGGTTTGTGGGTTTCGCTGATCTGGCAGGACGTAATCGGCGAACTGCTGACGCAAGGTGAGCTTGGACACTTTGCCCGTCGCTGTCATGGGAAGAGCCTCCACAAAGATAATATCATCCGGGCATTGCCAGGGTGCAAAATGCGTTGAAAGGTGCTGGCGCATGTCGTCGAGCGTGACGCGGCGTTCGCCTTCGGGCACCACGACCAAAACAGGCCGCTCATCCCATTTCGGATGCGCAATGCCAATCACAGCGCAGGCTGCCACATCTGGATGGGCGACCGCCGTGTTTTCGAGATCGATCGAGCTAATCCATTCGCCGCCGGATTTTACCAGATCTTTTGATCGGTCTCGGATGATCAGGCGCCCGCGCGGGTCGATGGACGCGACATCTCCCGTCCCGAACCAGCCGTGTCCGTCAATCGCTTGCTCGGTAGCTCCAGGATTTTCAAAGTACCCTGATATTATGGCATTACCTCGCACAAAAAGCTCGCCCACGCTTGTCCCGTCGTGGGGAACCGCGCCACCCATGTCATCAACCAGTTTGAAATCGACGCCAAAGAGCCGCCGTCCGGCGCCGACTTTGGCCTCGACGCGATCCTTAAGGGGCAAGTTCTGCATATCCGGGGGCAGCAGACCGCGTGAGCCGATGGGGCTCATTTCTGTCATGCCCCAGGCTTGATTGACGTCCACGCCTATTTTCTCGAATGCCTCGATCATCGAGCGGGGGGCTGCCGATCCACCGATCACGACGCTGGCAAAACCTTTTGGTGGTTCGCCGCGCCGTTCGATTTCCTGCAACAGTCCGGCCCAGATTGTCGGAACGCCCCAGGCGCTGTGAACCTTTTCGCGCGCCATGAGATTGTAGAGGCTCGTCCCATCAAGTTTTTGCCCGGGCATGATCATATTCATACCTGCCAGCGGCGCGGTGAACGGCAGGCCCCAGGCGTTGACGTGAAAGAGCGGCACGACGGGTAGCACGGACTTGCCCGCCATCAAGCTCTGTGGGTGACCCGCCACCACCATCAAGGCATGCAGAACGCTTGAACGGTGCGAGTAGAGAGCGCCTTTCGGATCCCCCGTTGTGCCGGAGGTGTAGCACAGTCCGGCCGCTATATCCTCCGCCAAAACCGGCCAGTTGTAGTCAGTTGTTTCGCCCGCCAGAAGCGCTTCGTAACACAGTAGGTCATCGCGGTTTGCAGGCATCTCGGCGGGCTCGCCCATCACGATGACGCGCTCGAGATGTGGAAGCGCGTCGCGTATCTGTTCAAGCACGGGCAAAAGGCTCGGGTCGACGAAAACGGCTCGGTCTTTTGCATGATTGAAAATGAAGACCATCTGCTCAGCCGACAGCCGCGGATTTATAGTGTGACAGACCGCGCCAATGCCAGAAATGGCGTAATAAAGCTCAACATGTCGATGGGTGTTCCAGGCCAGCGTCGCCACTCGGTCGCCCGCGTCCACTGCTAATCTTTGGAGAATATGGGCCAACTGACTGACCCGACCCAAGATGTCCGGATAAGCCAAACGGTGGAGAGTTCCGTCCTCCATCACGGAGGCCACGCCTTGTTCTGAGAAGGCCTCGGCCGCGAATGTCAGGATGTCGATGATCCGGAGGGGCTG
>JBCCNY010000257.1:0-5164 GCA_039025595.1 Pseudomonadota bacterium
AGTCACGACACAGGATGCAGTGGCTCTGCCAGGCGCTTCGGCTTTTGCACCGGACAGTCAGCCAGTTGCGATACCCGATCCGGCGCCGCCAGGCACGCGTTTCAGTCTCGACGAGCGTGGTCTTGTGCGCGCCGCACCGGAGGGCGCGCTCTCCCCTGACGGCATCTTGGTATTTTCTGGGCGCCCGGCGCTTCTACCGCCGCAGCGTCCAGTCGAAACCCTCGAGGCAGTGGAGGAAAATGACCTAGGCGAGAACATCCTTGGTCTTTCCGAGACACAAATAGCCCAGATCGCAGAGGTTCGACCCCGGGTCAGACCAGAGAATTTAAGCGAACAAAACGAACGTGGGGCGCTTGGAACAGGCGGACGCACTCAGGCAGAACTGGCCGCGCTGCGGCCAAACCCCAGACCGCAAAGCCCACAGGAATTAGCGGAACAAGCCGCCACGGCCTCGACGGTGGGGCTCACCGATCAACAAGACGCGGATGAGGCCTTTGCGGGCGCAACCGACCAAGCCGTATCGAGATCTATCCTGCCTAAAGGACGGCCGGAGAACTTTGGCATTGTGGTTGCCCTCGCCGTCCAGGCTGCCGAGGAGCGTGCGATCGAGACAGCTCAGCGCGAAACCGCGCGGCAGGCGGAACAACAGGCCCAGCGCGAGGCACAGCAAACCGCGCAACAGCAAGCGCAACAAGCGGCCAGCGCCTCGCAGAGCGCCAGCCTTGCGCAACCCGTGATCGAACCAGAAGATACCGAACGCGTAGCTGCAGCAGCAGTGCCGCGCAGTCAGCGCGTCCGCCCAGGTGCTCCAACGGCCTCATCGGTCGCGCGTGCGGCAACGGAAGAAAACGTGCTGAGGCTTCGCCGCATCAACCTCATCGGCGTCTATGGAGGGGCATCAGACCGACGCGCTTTGGTTCGGCTGGCCAACGGGCGTTACAAAAAGGTGGCCGTTGGCGACCGGTTAGATGGCGGTCGTGTCACGGCGATTGGCTCCAGCGAATTGCGCTATTCCAAAGGCGGGCGCGATCTTGCATTGAAAATGCCAAAGGGTTGAGTTTTTCACTCGAGGAGTCGCGCAGTATCGCTGATCCTTGGTGTCGAGCGCGAATAGCAGCGTTTCCGAACCAATGCATCAGCGCCGCCAATCGTTCCGCTGCATCTCATTTTGATGTGTTGTTCGACGCATTTGTGACGCGTCCTGTGGGCATCGTCACTTTGCGCGCGCGACAATTGCATTGTGGCGCCGGGCGGTGCACCCTAGCGCTCAATGGTTAGCGTTCATGATCACGATACCCTTCCCATGTTGGTCCGACCTGTACGGGCTTTACCGCCATTGCATCTCTTACGTTGCAATCAAAGGACATACACGGCTACGCTAATTGGCCGCGAAAGCAGGCTCAGGTAACGCGATGCAGGGGCTCTTTTTTCAGGCGACTATCTTTCTTGCCGCAGCCGTGATTGCGGTACCTCTGGCGGCGCGCCTCGGGCTGGGATCTGTGCTAGGCTACCTGGCAGCCGGGATCGCGATTGGTCAGATCCCCGGCCTCCTGGGCGGGCACGACGCCGAGGAACTACAGCATTTCGCAGAATTTGGCGTCGTTATGATGCTGTTCATCATCGGTCTGGAGCTTGAGCCCCGCGCGCTCTGGGATATGCGCCATAAACTCGTTGGCTTAGGGGGCTTGCAGGTGCTGCTGACCACCCTTGCTGTGATGATGGCAGCCATAGCCCTGGGCCTCGCATGGAGTGTGGCGCTGGCGATCGGGCTGGTTTTGTCGCTCTCCTCCACCGCGATCGTACTGCAAACCCTTTCCGAGAAAGGGTTGATGCGAACCAGTGGGGGCCGATCCACCTTCTCGGTTCTTCTCACGCAGGATATCGCCGTTATCCCTATGCTCGCGCTACTGCCGCTGCTCGCGCTGCCCAAAACGCCCGACATGATCCTGGGCGAGACGCTGGAACGGATGTCGGAGGCCGACGGGGACGGTCACGGCGGCGATCATAACGGGGCTCATGAAGCTGCCCAATCCTTCATTGAGAGCCTTCCGGGCTGGGGGGTAACCCTTGTGACAATCACAGTCGTCGGCGGGATTATCCTCTTTGGAGTTTACGGAACGCGACCCATTTTCCGCTTCATCCATGCGACTGGGTTGCGCGAGATGTACACGGCCTTCGCGCTGCTGATCCTGGTGGGTATCGCGTTTCTGATGAACCTTGTGGGCCTGTCCCCAGCTATGGGCGCCTTTCTGGCTGGCGTAGTCCTGGCCTCCTCAGAATTCCGTCATGAATTGGAATCTGACATCGCGCCATTCAAAGGCCTGCTCTTGGGGCTCTTTTTCATCACCGTCGGCGCGTCGATAAATTTCACACTGCTTTTCTCCGAGTTCTTCGAGATTGTGGGGCTGGCTTTCGGCGTGATCCTAATCAAGGGCCTCGTGCTCTACATCCTTGGGCGCGCCTTTGGACTGAAAGGGCGCGATCAGTGGCTCTTTACCCTTGGATTGGCGCAAGCCGGAGAGTTCGGCTTTGTCCTGATAAATTTCTCGGGTCAGCATAACGTGATCCCCTCTGATCTACGGGGCACGATGTTGCTCGTTGTGGCGCTGACCATGCTGATCACGCCCGCCCTCTTCATCCTCTACGAGTGGCTGTCGAACCGGATGACCGACACGCATGAGACACCCGAAGCCGACGAAATCGATCATTCCGGTCCGGTCATCATCGCCGGTATCGGACGCTTCGGTCAGGTGGTGAACCGCATGGTGCGCTCAAGCGGGTTCGACACGGTGGTTCTCGATCACGATCTCGAGGCTATTCAGCGGATGCGCAGGTTCGGCATAAAGGCCTTCCTCGGCGATCCCGGTCGCCCCGAATTGCTCCATGCCGCGGGGTTGAAGGATGCCCGGGTCCTCGTGGCCGCCCTCGATGACCCCGAGGCGATGCTTCGGCTTGTGGCCTTTGCCCGGCGCGAACGACCCGATCTCCATATCGTGGCCCGGGCACGTGACCGAACGCATGTGTTCCGCCTTTATCAGGCCGGTGCAAATGACATTGTGCGCGAGCTCTTTGACAGCTCGATACGGGCCGGTCGCTATGTGCTGGAAAACGTCGGGCTGACCGAGTTCGAAGCTGCAGAACTGCAGAAGACCTTCTACCAACATGACCGGCGGTCGGTGCGGGATTTAGCGGCACTTTGGGACCCGGCGATCCCCACCACCGAGAATGCCGATTACATCCTGCGCGCCCGCGAATTGGAGGTAGAGTTGCAGACCATGCTTCTGTCCCAATTGGAAGAGGCTGCCGTCGATGGGACCGGCGATGACGCGGACGACCGCAAACAGGCATAAGCACTGCCTTTTGCAAGACATCGCAACTTTTAACACCGGGTGGGGGCCTATCCCTGCAACGCTCTAACCCTTCGATACGCCAGCCTCGTCAAAACTGGCCATACCCGAATGGCAGGCCAATGCCGCGCGCAGAACTGCAATAGAAAGCGCGCCGCCCGAGGCTTCGCCTAACCGCATGCCAAGCGCCAGAAGAGGAGGCTTTCCCAACCACTTGAGCAACGCCCCATGCGCGGCTTCGTCGCTAAGATGCCCCGCCACGCAATGATCGAGCGCATCCGTTGCGACATTGTGAAGACAGGCTGCCGCTGCCGAACAAATGTATCCGTCGAGCAAAACCGGAATCCGGGCCAACCGCGCCCGCAGAATAGCCCCGGACATGGCCGCGATTTCTCGTCCTCCAAGGCAACGCAAAGCCTCGAGCCCCCGCCCTCTCGCCGTCGGATTGGCGGCAACTCCCGCAGCAACCGCGCGCGTTTTGGCAGCGAGCGTGTCTCCCTCGACACCTGTACCTGCACCGGTCCACTCGGACGCCTCCCCGCCATAAAGTGCCAAGGCAATGGCCGCCGCACATGTCGTGTTGCCGATCCCCATTTCCCCCACGACCAACAGATCGGCATCAGGGTCCACCGCCTTCCAACCCGCGCAGAGGGCCGCGACCGCCTCTGGCTCGCTCATCGCGGGACCTTGCGTAAAGTCGGCTGTGGGATGCTCGAGTGAGAGCGGGCAGACATCCAGCCTTGCCCCTGACAGATCCGCCAGTTGATTGATTGCTGCGCCGCCTGCCTCGAAATTGGCCACCATTTGAACTGTTACATCAGCCGGAAAGGCCGAAACGCCTTGGCGTGCGACCCCGTGATTGCCTGCAAAAACGATAACCTGGGGGCTGTTGAGACTTGCCTTTGGCTCTCCGCGCCAGCCGCAATACCAGATCGCCATCTCTTCGAGCCGCCCCAACGCGCCGGGCGGCTTTGTCAGGCTCGCATTCCGGGTCGCGGCGACGCTCTGCGCTGCGGCATCGGGGCCAGGCAAGTTTTTGAGGGTCGCGGCAACATCGCTCAGAGTTTGAAACGGCTCCGTCATCGATCCTCTCCGTTGCATTGCCCCGCCTCCTGCGTGTATCGCAGGCCGAGCCCAGTGCGCAGCCCAAAACCACCGTGGACATGACAAAAAACGACCCTGCCTCAGACCCCGCGCATGACACAGCGCTGATACAGACCAGCGATCTGACCCGCGCGCTGGCTCTCCTGACCCGCCTGCCAGTATCTGTCGGCCAGACCGAACGCGATGCTGCGCGCGCGGCCTGGGCCTATCCGATTGTCGGGCTGTTTCCCGCGGCGCTTTCCGGTTTGATCGGCTCGCTTGCTATGACACTGGGTCTTGGGGCCGCGATCGCCTCGATCCTGGCGCTTGGGACAGGCGCGATCGTCACCGGTGCCCTACATGAAGATGGCCTGGCAGATTGCGCCGACGGCTTCTGGGGCGCTTGGACGACGAAACGGCGACTGGAGATCATGCGCGACAGTCGCATCGGTGCCTATGGTGTTCTGACACTAATTGTAACCTTTGCAATGCGATGGGCGGCGTTGAGTGCGTTGTTTGAGACCGATCTTGGGGTGGCGGCACTTCTCGCCGCGGGCGCCATCTCTCGCGCCAGCATGCCCGCTCTGATGACCTTCCTTCCTCCGGCACGCCCCGGCGGACTGTCCCACCATGTGGGCCGTCCACCGCTTGCCAGCACGGCACTTGCTCTCGCCATAACAACCGTTATCGCGCTATTTATTTTGGGTCATGCAGCGCCCGCTGTGCTATTCGGA
>JBCCNY010000258.1:0-5139 GCA_039025595.1 Pseudomonadota bacterium
ATTGGCGAAAGAGCCGATACTGTGTCTTCCTTCCCTGTTGTCGTCCGATTGACGGGTGATCATCCATTGATCCGTGCGGGCATGGCCGTGGAAGTCGAGTTTGAAATTGATATTCCGGCAGAAGTCGGCTTTCTTATCCCGATATCGGCCGCGATACCGGACGGCCAGATCCCCGAAATTTCGGGACCGATCACCGAAACACCCCTGTCTGTTTTCATCTTTGATCCCGGCACCAGCACGGTCAAACGCCGCGAAGTGATTATGGGCGGTATCCGGGACAATCGGTTTCTGATTATTGACGGGTTGGAAGAAGGCGAACGCGTGGCGAGCGCGGGCGTTACCTTTTTACGTGATGGCATGGAGGTAAAGCTCCTAGAGTCTGGGGAGTGAGTGCATGGAAGCGCTGACCCGGTTCGGTCTCGACAACTCGCGTTTCACTTGGTTGATGATGGCCTTGATCCTGCTTTTGGGTGTGACCTCATATCTGGGCATCCCCAAAAGAGAGGACCCCGCGATTACTATTCGAACCGCTGTCGTCAGCGTCGAATTCCCGGGCATGTCTCCCGAACGGCTCGAAGACCTTATTGCCGTGCCCGTCGAGCGGAAACTGCGCGAGATCGGAGAAATTGAGGACATCGAAACCATCATCTCAACCGGCAGCGCCCTGATCTACATCACGCTCTACGACAACATCTACGGCGGCGACATCGAGGCCGCTTGGGAGGACCTGCGCAACAAGATGAACGATGTCGTGGGCGAGCTTCCTGAGGACACGCTTGGTCCCTTCGTCAACACAGATTACGGAGATGTTGCCATTGCGACGATCGCGGTGACCGGGGATGGTTTCGATCTCGCATATATCGAAGATGTCGCAGAAGAGTTGCAGCGCGAATTGTACACGCTGGACGGCATCACCAAGGTCGCGCTCTATGGTGAACAAGACGAACGGGTCTGGCTCGAGCTCGATACGCGCGAACTGGCCTCAGTCGGTGTCCAACTGTCAGAACTCTTCGAGGATCTTCGAGCGCAGAACGTGATTTTGCCAGCGGGAGAGATTGATGCTGGCGGCACCAATGTTGTTCTGGAAGCCAATGGCGATCTCGGCAGCGTTGATGAAATTCGCAATGTGCTGACGCAAGTGGATGGGCTTGACGGATTCGTCAGGTTGGAAGACCTCGTTGATGTGCGCCGAGGCTACGTCGATCCATTGGAAGAGCCAGCTTTCTTCAACGGTCAGCCCGCTATCATTCTCGCGGTCGAAATGTCGGAAGAAACCGACATTCAGGACCTTGGAAGCCGATTGGAGAAAAAGATTCGAGAGGTTGAGCACAAACAACCCATCGGCATTGCGTTCAGTATCTCGACGTTTCAGGAAACCAATGTCACGCAATCGGTAAACGGTGCGCTATCCAACCTTGGACAAACATTTGTGATCGTCTTTGTCGTGATGCTCCTCTTTCTGGGGTTTCGTCCCGCCGTCGTCATTGCCTGCATCGTTCCCTTCACCGTCTGCTTCGCGCTGACAGCGATGGGCCCACTGGGCGTGGACATCGAGCAGGTTTCGATATCGGCGGTGATCGTGTCGCTTGGGCTCTTGGTCGACAATGGCCTCGTGGTTGTCGAGGATATCGACGGCCGCACAGACCGGGGTGTTCCACCGGTTCAAGCCGCTTTGGAGGCGGGAAAGCAATACGCAATACCACTCGCGGTCGCCTCGATCACAACGATCTCCGCCTTTGTTCCGATGTTGCTGGTCGAGGGCAGCGAGGGCGAATTCAGCTACTCAATGGGAGCTGTGGTGGCCTCGATGCTCGCCGGGTCCTGGATCACGGCGCTTTATATTCTGCCGTTTCTGTCAACACGCATTTTAAAATCCAACCCGTCGAAAGCCGGTTCCGAAGGCATCAAGACGACGGGGGTCATGGGCGCCTATGGCCGGGTCATCCGACGCCTGTTGCCGTTTGGGATTCCTATCGTTGCTGTTGTCTACGGCCTGGTTTTCTTAAGTGGGTCCCAGATGGGTCAGGTCCGTGCGGAGTTCTTTCCTCTCAGTGAACGCGCTGACTTCCTGGTCTACATGGATATGCCCAAGGGAACCGCGATCTCAGAGACCGAGCGTATGGCCGATCGCGTGACCGCCTGGATCACCGACGAAGAGGTGAATCCCGATGTTGTCAGCGTGACTGCCTATGTGGGCAGCGGCGGACCACGATTTAACCTCGGTCTTGACCCGGCTGATCCTGATCCTGCGAGCGCTTTCCTACAGGTCAATACCATTGATCTCGCTTCTGCAATCGAGACGTCGGACAGGGCAAGACGGATCTTTGTAGAACAGTTTCCGGAGGCGCGCTTTCGTGTAACCCGCTTGGCACAAGGCGGCAGCGAATCCGGCATCGTCGAAGTCGAGATTGCCGGTCCGGATGCAGAGGCGCTTCTTGCGGCGGGCGATCGCGTGCAAGAGGTGTTTGACACTCTTCCGGAACTGGTCATGAGCGAGACCGACTGGGGGAACAAGGTTGTCAAAGTTGTCTTAGAAGTTGCTCAGGACAAAGCACGCGAATTCGGTGTAACATCCGAAGATATCTCGCAGGTCATGGAGACGTACTTTTCGGGAACCGTTTACTCGACTTTCCGCGAAGGAGACGCACAGATCCCGATCACCTTGCGGGCCAATGAGGCGAGCCGGAACAGCATCGAGGATCTCGGAAATCTGAGCGTTGCTGCAAATGATCAGCTCATTTCCATCGATCAGGTCGCTAACTTTCAACCGCGCTTAGAGTATTCGGAGCTGCGACGTGAAAATCAGGTTCGCCAGATTATCATCTCGGGCAAAAGCAATGCGATGAGCGCCGCCGAAACACTCGCGGTCATACAGCCGGTTTTAGAAGGTCTCGACCTTGGCCCTGACTACACGATCAGTATTGGAGGCGAACTCGCGGATAGCGCAGATGTGCAGGCGAAACTCGGGGGAAATCTGCCGTTCGCACTGGGTATCATGCTTGCGGCACTCGTGTTCCAGTTCAATTCGATCCGTCGCTCAGTGATCACATTCATGACGATCCCGATGATCGTTATCGGCGCTCCTTATGCCTTGTTACTCAACGCGCAGCCGTTCTCGTTCTTTGCCCTGCTCGGCATGATGTCGTTGATGGGCATCATCATCAACAACGCCATCGTCTTGATTAATCAGATCGACATCGATCGGGAGAGGATGGACTTCTCCGACGCGATAATCCACGCGAGTCAGCAAAGGTTTCGGCCGATACTGCTCACATCGCTCACAACCATTTGCGGATTGCTTCCCATGGCAATTTCTGGAGGCGCACTATTCGAGCCAATGGCGACCGTAATGATTGGTGGGCTAGCAGTTGCCTCTCCGCTCTCGCTCCTTGTTGTTCCGAGCCTTTACTACCTTTTGCTAAAGGGCAAAGGATTAAGTGTCGATGAAGCGCAACCGTCTGACCGCCTATACACATAGACCGGCTCCGTCAGCGTGCTTGCCCCGTCGGTGCGGCTTGGGCTTGTGTTGCGTTGAGTATGTGAGGTGCTGGTGCATTGGTCTGGCGACGTGAAAAACGCTTATCTGCCGGCCGGGTCCGACGGCACGTGCTGAAAATGGCGACTTTCCTTAAAGGAGGGCTGCCACGGTTTCCTGGGTCCGGTTGCAGCAATATCACGTCGCCTGGACGGGCTTAGGCGAGCCCAACACATCTTGTAACAGCGGGTTGGGAAATCGCCGTCGAATCGTCACCGCACAGAACACTTCGGTGATCTCGTCGAGTTGGCACAGCTCGACCAACCTGCCGCTGGCAAGTTCGTCCTGAACAACGATTGGCGGAATGACCGCAAGACCGGTATTGGCTCGCGCCAGTAGCCGTAGCATCGCCATATCGTCGGCTTCAGCGGCGATCTTGGGGACAATCCCAAGACGATCCGTCAGAGCGTCAAATCCGGCGCGCAGCGATGTCTCGGGCGTCGGTAGAACAAGCGGGTGCAATCGCAGAAGATCCGCTAAGTCTTGCGCATCGGGTGGCATACGATCCGCCGACCCGACAAGACTGACGGGTTGTTCAGCCAGGCGTTGCACCAGGTATGGGCTGGCCGCGTCTCGCGCAGGGATAAGATTGGTGAGTACCACGTCCAGTGACAAGGCCTGCAGGCCACTGAGCAAACTTTCCTGGCTCCCGGATCGTAAAATTATCTCAACATCATCGCGTCCGATCAAAGGCTCCAGAAAACTCATTTGGAAATTGCGAGACAATGTTGCCAGCGCGCCGATCCGTAAAACAGAGCGTTTGTCGCCCGCCGTTTGCAACGTGGCGGTCAGATCCTCGGCGGCGCGAAAAATCTCTTCAGCATGATGCAGTGCGATTTTGCCTGCTTCGGTGAGTATGAGGTTTCGTCCCTGCCGGTGGAAAAGATCATGGCCCAATGCGGTTTCCAGCGTTTTTATCTGGGTCGAAACAGCCGATTGCGAAATGTTCAACCCGCGTGCTGCGCCCGTCAGCGTGCCGTCTTGGACCACAGCTCGGAAGAGGCGCAAATGGTGGAGGTTAATCGCTGCCATAGTTCTTATAAACAGAATGATTTCTGTAAATGCATTATTTTTGTCAATCAATCCTAGATCAACCCCCTTCTGATGAGACATGATTTTGGGGGCATGGCATATGTGCTCTGTTCGCGGCCCAGCCAGAAGAACGTAGCAAATGCGGGACTTCTGGCGGGTTGCATTTGCAGCGCGCGTGTGGACTAAGCGTAGACACTGATGGGCCCGCCCGGTGTTGCAAAGTTCATTTGCGACAATTGATTTGCAAAACCTCAGCTTTGATAATCAGGTTACAGAGAGGCGAGCGGCCAATAAGGAGCGGCCCGTCGCCGGAGGTCGAGCAGTTGAGTTCGAGATGGGAGAGCCGGTGGCAAAAGACTTCAACGACAAAACACCCGCCAGCGTATGGGCGCGGGCGTGTGTGCACAGGCCGCTTTGGGTTGACGACGTGCCAGCGCTTCACACGCCTCTTTGCAAAAAGCTACCCAAGCGGGTCGACGTGCTGGTTATTGGCTCCGGCTATACGGGTCTGAATGCCGCAATCGAAACCGTGCGGGATGGGCGGAGCACGCTTGTTCTCGACGCTGGCTCGG
>JBCCNY010000259.1:0-5092 GCA_039025595.1 Pseudomonadota bacterium
AATGCCGTGAAGTCGTTTGCCGGGGGCCCGCTGCGCTGCTCCGGAGGCAGCACCGGTACCTTCTCCCTCGACCTGACCTCAAAGGCATTGACGGAACTACAATGGGGCAGCTACGCGCTAATGGATGTAGAATATCAGGCGCTGCGCGACCGCGAGGATCATCAAGCTTTGCCTTTTGAAAACGCACTCAGGGTTGCCACGCGGGTCATCAGCGCGGGCCATTCGGGCCACGTGATCCTCGATGCCGGTGACAAACGATTTGCAAACAAGTACGGCGCCGCGCCAAGGATCCTGAGACCACAACGATACAGAGCGAACGCGTTCAAACCGAAAAGCGACGAGCACGGAGAAATGCACGGCACGAGGCTGCCGCCTCTCGGACAGATTATGGAGGTCATTCCCCCGCATTGCGACCCAACGGTGAATCTCTTTGATGCCGTGCATGTGGTTGATGGGAATAGGCTGGTTGATATCTGGCCCGTTGTCGCCAGAGGCGTCTATTGATCGGCCGTCCAACCCTGTCGATGCGGCCTGCAAGTGAGGGTGACCTGGGCGCGGTGTTGCAGCTCTTGCGCGATGACAAACTGGGTACTGCGCGCGAAACGGACAGCCTACAGCCCTACGAGGCCGCATTTGCCAAGATCCTGCACGATCCCAACGCGGCCATTCTGCTGGCCACTTTGGACAGCGACGTTATTGGATGTGCGCAGGTCAACATCCTGGCTAATATCAGCCTGAAGGCCACAACCCGCGCCCAGATCGAAGGCGTGCGCATTGCATCACGCCACCGGAGCGCCGGGTACGGCGCGGACTTTCTGAATCTGCTAGAGGGTTATTGCCGCGCGCGGGGTTGCGGGCTGATGCAATTGACAACCAACACGCAAAGAGAAGACGCGCTTCGGTTCTACACGGCGCATGGATTTGAGAAGAGCCACTACGGATTGAAAAAAGCGCTTTAGGTTTTGGTTTCGCGCGCGCCTTGAAGGTGGCGCAATACCAGCTTTTCAGCCATCACCATGTCCCGCGCCGCAATGGCATCGAGTATCTCGATATGCTCAATCGCGAAGGCATCGATCTTGTTCGTTTCCAAGACTTTCGAGTATTCGATCAAGCGGCGCAGATCGTTGCTGCGCTTCAGCGCATCGAGGTAGAACCGGTTCTTCGACCAACCTACGATTGTCTCGTGCAGTTCGCGGTTGATTTCAAAAAGGTCCACAGCAGCGATAGTCAGATAAGCGCCTTCGAGCAGCCGGGTTTGCAAGGCCCTCAGGCGGTCCAGTTCGGCGATGTCCGCTTCGAAACCGGGCTCTCTGAGGGCGGCAGGTTCAATGGTCTCGCGAAACCGATAGAGGCGCATGTAGTCGGCGTCTGATGTGATACCCAATCGGATAAACCAGTTGTGGCCTGCGGATTTCGTAAGCCAGCCCTCTGCCGCACCGCGTTCGAGCAGCGACAATGCGCGGGAGCGAGTTATCCCGAGCGAAGTCACAAGTTCAGCCGCGCTTGTTGTACCGGTGTCGCCGACTTCCTGAACCAATCTGGTGAAGGCCAGATAATCCTCGGACGGTTTGGACGGCTCGTTGAACTTCGATTCAGCATCACGGCCGTCGCAAGTCAAAAAGTAGCCGCGGTTCAGGTGATGCTCTGCGATGCCACTCTCAACAAGATCTTTGAGCGCCGTCACCACCGGTGTGCGCGAAACGGAACAAATCTTGGCGAGATGGCTCACTGACAAAGGGCTGCCAGATGGCAGCATTTCACGTGAAGCGTAAGCCAGAATTTGCCTTGATATCTCTTTCGTGATTTCGGCCATGTCCGGAAGACTACAACAAGGCACAAAATTTGCTACCCGAGGTCAAGTGTAGTTGCGCGAATTCATAAAAGTCGAACATCGGCTCGGTGGAACTAGTATTTGAGAAGTTGACGTCAGAGCCACCGATGGGCGCGGCCCGAAGCAGCTGAGCTGTTCCTCGCAGCTTGTTGGTTCCAATCGCTGAGCCAGTTTTGCGAGCTTTCTGGGGTTTTGTGCGGTGGCCGCGACTTGGAGCTGTTCGTATGCATCTTTACGAGGCCAATGCAGCACCAGAGACTGCGCCTAACCCCAGTGTCCTCAAAACTCTCGTCGACTGATCAACTGGCCATCGCCCTGAATGATATTGGAAACCCGTGCTGCAGGGCCTCGGTTATGACTTCCTGAAAACTGGTATCCTACCGTAGTTATTTGCTATTGAATGGACCTTCTACCTCGGAAGCGGTCCTTCGTGTGGAACGCAGCATCCATCACTTTGGGCTCGCAACGGACATCCGTTGAACTTGAAACACCCACCCCCGGACACGCCCCGCCGGCAGCTAAGCGTGATCCACGGAAGATGGTGCAAGCCTTATCGTCGTTGTGGCGTGTTTTGAGTTCATTTCGCTCGGGTTTGAATTCAGTTAGACGGCTTAAACCTACTGCCCACAAAGACCATCAAAAATAGCCGAGAAAAAGTTCGAATTTTCAATAAATCGCCCTGATCCAGCCCTTTTTGCCCAATACCCAATTTGCATATTTAGCTTCTTTGGAGGGAAAAGTGCGAGGATACAAGGTTATGGGCGGGTTCGCCTGCGCAACTATGCTAATGGCTTGCGCGCAAAGCCCTGAGACGATTCAGGCGGCAGACGTCAACCGTAGCGCGTACCAAGCGTATTCCTGTCAGAGCCTTCGTGCTGAGCTCTACAGCACGGAAGCAAAGCTCGGCCAACTGGAGGCTGCCCAACGCGCAGAACGGAACAAGGACGTTGCATGGATAACTGGCGGCGCACTTCTATTCCTTCCAGCGATGGCGGTAGCTGCTACCGGGGAAGACCATGCGCCACAAATTTCGCGCATGAAGGGCGAGAGAGACGCAATGCGTTCATCCATGATTGAAAGGGGTTGCTGAGAGAGAAGGGAGGCGCCTAGAGCTTTTCGCCAACTTCAGCAACACCAGGGCAGGCGCACTTGCGTTCTACATCTCATCGGCTGCTCTTGCGCGCGCGATTGCAGCCAACATCGCTGCATCGAATTGCTCAATGACTTGATCCGGATCTTCGCCGGCAGAGAGTATCTCGGCCCTGAACTCTTGCTCGGACATAGCGATGATACGCTCAAATTCGAGCTTGGCGTCTCTAAGCGACCAGAAGTCCACCTCGGTTCCCTGCCGTTTTGTGTATCTGGAGACGTAGCCCAAGCCGATCACTGGGCAACTACAGTCAATGCTGCATGTGCTCTGCACAACGGCAAAGCGGACACCAAAGCCTATAGTGCGGACCGTACGGGTGGGTTGGAGTGTTTCGAGTGATTTTTCTCGCGACGGTGAAAGCCGGGTGAAAGCCAGAAAGAAAAACAGGAGTCAGCGACAAATCCGCTGACTCATAAGTATTTGCTTTATAATATAAATATGGCGATCCCGGAAGGACTCGAACCCTCAGCCTGCTGATTAGAAGTCAGCTGCTCTATCCAGTTGAGCTACGGGACCGCTTTGACCCGAATACCTTGGAGCACGAGGAGATCAAAGCGAAAGATCATTTAAACGGCTCTTTCGGGTAGCAGACCCTCTGCAGGTAGAGACCATCGGGAGGACTGACCGGACCGCAGGCCGCGCGGTGACGTGCGGACAGCGCATCTTGCACCTGATCGGGCGCCCAACGTCCGGCACCCACTCGCTCTAATGTGCCTACGATGCTTCTGACCTGATTGTGAAGAAAAGATCGCGCACGCAAGGAGATGCGTATTTCCGATCCGCTCAGACCCTCGGTTTCTTTCAAAGAGATTTCGTCAAGCGTCTTCATCGGGCTTTTCGACTGACAGATCGATGATCGGAAGGTGGTGAAGTCATGATGGCCGATGAGATGGCGTGACGCGTCTTGCATGGCGGGGACGTCCAGATCGTGCTTCACCTGCCAGAGCAACCCCTTTTCGTGGGTTAGAGGCGAACGCCTTGTGCTGATCCGAAAGAGATAGTGTCGTTCAGTGGCGGAAAACCTGGCATGCCAATCCTCGGCGACCGTCGCACAGGCGATGATTGCCACCGGGTGGGGGCGCAGATGGTAATTCAAAGCCTCGGATAAGCGAAAAGGCTCCCATCGTTGCGACATATCGCAGTGGGCTACCTGACCTGTTGCATGCACGCCTGCATCGGTTCGCCCTGCCGCGGCAATTGTATGAGTGCCCGGTTCCAGCTGTCCCAGGGCCGCCTCTATCGCGCCCTGAACCGTTGACAGGCCTGCCTGCCGCTGCCAGCCGGAAAAGGGCGCGCCATAATATTCGATTTTAAACGCGTAGCGGACCATGCGGGCTGATATCGCGGGCCGGGCAACACGACAATCCCCCGGCCTTATCAACGTGGCTTGATCGCACTGGCAAGCCGCACGGGTCAGCACTATTCTAGCGACGAGGGAGCAGCGTATTGGTGATTTCCACAATTGCAGACGGCATGGCGCGCAGCATGGAGAGCGTCGCTGGAACCGTGTCACAGACCTTTATGGAACCGGTTTTGCGGCTCGGAGTTACCGGGCTTAGCCGTTCTGGAAAAACCGTTTTCATCACATCGCTTGTAGCCAATCTGCTGGCACGCGACCGGATGCCAGGGCTAACTGCGGCCGCGCGGGGAAGGATCCTTGCCGCGTATCTGCAGCCGCAACCGGACGACACGGTCCCGCGCTTTGAATACGAGACGCATCTGGCCGCATTGACCGGACCCGCCCCCCTTTGGCCCGAGAGCACCCGCAGCATCTCACAGTTGCGCCTCTCGCTTCGAACACGCCCGGCTGGTTTGCTCCAGGGCGTTCAGGGCCCTCGCATTCTTCATCTGGATATCATGGATTATCCAGGTGAATGGCTTCTTGATCTTGGCTTGATGACCAAAAGCTACGCGCAATGGTCCAACGCGTTGCAGCCTCGTTTAGCAGCGCGATCCCAGGGGGCGGCGTTTCTCGCTTTATGTGCTAAAACGGATGCAACCGCCCCGTTTGACGAGGTTACCGCGCAAGCTCTCGCGCGATCATTCACCGACTATCTTCATGCCGCGCGTCGGGCCGGCCTTGCCGATTGCACGCCAGGCCGATTTCTCCT
>JBCCNY010000260.1:0-5089 GCA_039025595.1 Pseudomonadota bacterium
AACCCCGAATTGATCGAGAAGTTCACGGCTGAGACCGGGATCGAGGTCACGATCACCGATTACGACAGCAACACCACCGCTCTGGCGAAAGTCGAGGCGGGCGGGCATGGATTCGACTTGGTCGTTCCATCCCATAGCTATGTCCACATCTATGTGGACAAGGGCCTGATTGTGAAGCCGGGCATCCCGGAGATGGAGAATTATGGCAACATCGCCGAAGAGTGGCTCAATGTGGAGTGGGACCCGGCCCGGGAATTCACTGTGCCCTGGCAATGGGGTACAACGGGGGTTGCGGTGAATACCTCTGTCTATGACGGCGATATCAACACATCCTCAATCTGGCTTGATCCGCCAGAGGAGTTGGTGGGCAAGGTCAATGTCGTGCCTGAGATGCAGGACATCATCAATTTGACGCTCATGTATGTCGGCGGTGAGCCCTGCTCGACCGACAAAGAGATGCTCAAGAAAGCGCGCGATGTTCTGATCGAAGCGAAGCCGAAATGGATGAGCATGGATTACGGCATGACGGAGAAGCTGTCGAATTCCGACGTGATGGCCTCGGTGAACTGGAACGGCTCCACCTTCCGCGCGCGCAACAACAACCCCGACGTGGCCTATGGCTATCCCAAGGAAGGCTATCCGCTGTGGATGGATAACGTCGCTCTGCTGGCCGATGCAGAGAATGTGGATGAAGCCAAGGCTTTCATGAACTTCATCATGGATCCGGAAAATGCGGCGCTCATTTCATCTTTTGCGCGCTATGCGAACGGCATCGTCGGGTCTGACGCCTACATGCCCGAGGATATGAAGACAGCACCTGAAATCGTGGTGCCCGCGGAACTGGTCGAAGCGGGTAAATTCACCAGTGCTTGCTCTGCCGAGGCGCAGGAATTCTATACTGCGATCTGGACCGAACTTCAGAAGTAAGCGAGTTTCGGGTTGTGGAGCGGGGCCTTTTATGAGGCCCCGTTTTCGTCAGGCCTCCCAGGTGCTGCGTCCACCGCAGAGTGTGAGTGCCGCTGAGGCTTTATGGATCTCTTCGGGCGCCAGTGACTCCAGATCATGGGTCATGACCACCACATCGGCCAGCATGCCGGCTGCGAGCTTGCCCTTGCGATCCTCATTGAATTCCAGCCAGGCGTTCACGGCGGTGTAGCTTTCCAGCGTCTCCATCAGTGTCTGGGTCTGGTCGCGCCACCCAAGGTCCTTACGCGGCGCGATGGCCGAGCGGATATTGTCCATGACCTTGACAGGCATCACGGGCCAGTCGGTGGAAAAGGCCATGGTCGCACCGGCGGCCCGGATGTCTCGCCAGGCAAACGAGTGACCGATCTGGTGATCGTGTAGATTTTCGAGGCTCACCGGATGGGTGAAGTAATGGCCGAACGGGGCATGGCCAGGCTGCACTGATGCCACGACGCCGAGCTCTTTGAGGCGCGGCAGGTCATCGGGGTGGGTTACCTCCAGATGTTCGATCCTGTGGCGAGAATCACGTACACCGTTCGCATCACGCGCGGCCTCATAGCCATCCAGCGTGCGCCGGACCGCCAGATCGCCAATCGCGTGGGTTGCGATCTGCAGGCCCATTGCATCTGCGCGGATGCAGGCGGCGTTGAAATGCTCGGGCTCAAAGACGGCATCACCCAAATGGTCTGTTCCGGGATAGGGCTCGATCATCAGTGCCGTATGACTGTCGATCACGCCATCCATGAACATCTTCACCCGGTTGCACCAGACATGCTCCCCGTTGAAACGTCTGCGCATCTCTTCGGCTTCCTCGAACCGGTCGAGCGGGTCAAAGCTCTTGAAGTGAAAGGGCACCTCGGCCCGGCAGAGCAGGGTACCGCCGGCTTCCATCTCTGACAGCAGTTCAAGCTGATAGAAGTTACCGTCCATATTGTGCAGACCGGTGATGCCATTCCGAGCGCAGTGTTGCATCCCACGCGCAATAGCGGCCTTGTCCTGTGCCCGCTCCGCTGGGCTTGCCGCGGGCACGGGGTCGGCGCCGGTGGTCAGTCCCAGCAAGTCCCTACCTCCATGGCGCGTCAGTTTGAGCACATGAGCGTAAGCTGAAAACTCGCGCAATTCGCCTGTCGCTTTCCCATCCTGGCCCATCACGATCATTGCGCCCGCATCGACAGGCCCGCCGTGAAGGATACCCGCCATCTCGAGCGCGAGCGTATTGGCCCAGATCGTATGGTGATCGGCGGCGAACATGGCGAAAGGCCGATCCGGCATAACGCGGTCAAGCGCATGTCTGTTGTTGCCGCCTTGATCTCCGAACATGTCGTAATCTGCCTGAACCGCAAAACAGATCGTCTCATTCGGGTGGCCGGCGACCCAGGCGCGCGCCGCTTGCGCCAATTGATCCTCACCTTTCAACCCATGAACGTCGAGATACCCCATCTCCACCGAACCGCAGAACAAATGCACATGGCTGTCGATGAACCCCGGCAACACGGTTGCGCCTTGTGCATCGAAAAGACGGGTTTCGCGCCCGGCCAGTTCGGTGATTTCAACTCTTGATCCAACGGTTAGGATTCTGCCGTCGCGGATCGCCAAAGCCTCTGCGCGCGGCTGGCTCTCGTCAAAGGTGATCAGTTTGCCTTCGGTGATGATGAGATCGGGCGGCTGCGTCATGAGCTCTGGCCTTTTGTTAGAATTCAAACCGACATGCGGTCGGATCGTTATGCCCACCTTGACCGAACACGTAGCGGATCGCAAAGCGCTCAGCTCAAACATAAAGATGAAAAAAGCCCCGCGTCCCGTTGGGAAACGCGGGGCCAGTCTGCAACAGGGAAGGACATCTCTGCTACAGGGTTTCCGTCAACCTCGCACCACTCACATTGCGAAGCCACCGGTACGGAGAGGACGAGCCCGACCGTACTGATCAAAGACGGAGATCAGGGAGAGATGACACAGAGCGCGATATCCAAGCACCAGCACCGCCCATGGCAAACAGGCGGACTGATTGGGAAGCTTTTTTCGAATCAACGCTCTGGTCATGAACTGAGATTGACCGAGCGGTGTCACCCTAGCGTTATGTGACGCGGCGTTTTTTGCGGCTCTCGCGTTAAATCGACAATCGAGCCAAGCCAGTTTTATTGAGTTGAGAAAATTTTAACTAATTGAAATATAAAAATTTTAATTTGATTTGTTCGTTTTAACGGAAGTTTAACGCCGGGTTTGACGCGACACTGACATGATTGCGGCAACCTGTAGCCACCTTGCGAGATGAGAAAGGAGATTTTTTCGAAGTGACCTTTTTAGTTGCCATGCAAAACCGGCGGGCCGTGGCAAGTTATTTGCATCCCCAGACGATCCTGAGTGAACGTAACGAGTTTATTATCGTGTCGCGGTCGGGTGGGAAAAATCAATTTTTAAGTGTCTCCAACGCCGGCGCGTGCACAGGTTTCGAGGATGAGGCTCCCAAAGGCATCCAGCCCGAACTCTTTATGTGCGCAACGCTCATCTCGCAAGGCCCCGACGGGGAGCAAGTGTTTATCATCGAACAGGCGAAACCGGATAAGGTGGAAGCTAAAGGCCGGTTTGTCGGCGGCGATGGGTATTTTTTTCTGTCCCCCTCTCCGTCGGGGCTTTTCTTACAAGGGGCAGCGCGGGTCAAACCAGGCCCCCTGTCCAAAGCCGCGTCAGACAAATGTATATTGTTGCGCGAAAATGAGGCGGGCGCGGCCCTGCATTTCAGCGCGGCCTATATTCCCTGGTCGGACGAGTTGCTACCTCCCGGGTTCTCTCCACCGGATAAATCCAGCGATAGCTCGGGGCCTGAGATGTTATCATGATGCGTGCTCTTCCCGCCTTTCAGTATCCAAGCGATATCGGTTGCTATCCTGGTACCCAAATGCGTAGTCTTGAAGCGAATTGCCTCGTGCAAACCGGTGCAAGTGATGGATTTGGCGGGGATGGTCCGATGGGAAGCATCACAGGGCGTACAGAAGAACGGCTCGCGCTGTCGCTTGTGGGCAATTTTCACCTCACAGACCCGGATGGGGTCGAGATCCGGATATCTGAACGCAAGGGTCGGGTTCTACTGGCGATGCTGGCGACGGCGAGAGACAAGCGTCGTTCGCGGGACTGGTTGAAGTCCCGGCTTTGGGAAAGGTCATTCGAGGATCAGGCCAGCAACTCTTTGCGGCAATCACTCCACGCGCTCAGGAAGGGATTGGAACCCTGGAGTTATGCACTCCAGGCGGATCATGAACATGTTTGGCTAAGCGATGTACAAGTGTTGGCTGATCCTGGTTCAGATGCACGCGCGGTGTTTTTCGAAGATGCGCCACGGCTGGACGAAGGCGGCGAAGACTGGCTGCGCGAGGAACGGCAGGCTTTTGAAGCGCGGATCGAGGATGATCCACGTGCTATGGTCAAAACCGGCATCATGCGCGTTGCACCTGTCGCGCCCCAGATCGAGCGCGCCTGCATACTTGTGGGGAATCCGGTTGTAATCGCGGATGATAGCCTGGCCGAAGTGGTCGCGGAACGTTTGACCAATGCAATTTCGTCCACGTTTCGCCATAACGGGTATGTTGAGACCTATGATCTGAGGGATATGGAAAGCAATCAACTCGCAGGGCGCGATGTTGAGAGTGTCCTTTGTCCACCGGTCCTTGTAGAAACCCGCCTGTCTTTGTTGGCTCGGGATCTTCAGATCACTGTTCTCGCGCGTGTTCCGGCCACAGGCAAAGTTATCTGGACGTCTTCGATCGGGACGGACTGGGACAGTGCGGTTTCCATGTCATCCCAGACCTTGGACGAGTTTGTCATGGGAGCGGTCGACTCGATCGAAGCTGTGGTCATGCGCCAACAAGGCATGGCTGCGCGACCAACTCTTTATGCCGCGGTGCATCAGCTTTTTGCTTTGTCGCGGGACGGTCTTCATGATGCACATGATCTTCTGTGTCGTTTTGACAATGAAAGCTATTCGGCTAACGCTCAGGCTTGGAGAGCCTTTGCCATTACGCTGCTTCTGGGTGAGCGGTTAGATCCTTCGCGGGATGAGGTGGCGCAGGCGCATGAGCTACTGACCAAGGCGCTCGAGGTAGAGCCATCCAATGCCATAGCGCTGGCG
>JBCCNY010000261.1:0-5080 GCA_039025595.1 Pseudomonadota bacterium
ACATCCGCGCTCCGCGATGCGGGTTACCAAAAGGTTATAGATGTGCCCGAGGGCATGCTCGGGTCATTTTCTGGCCCAGGCTGGTTGAAAACGGGACTGCCAGTGGGTGCCTATGGCGGCTAGGCGGTGGCTATGCGCAGGCGTGCTGGGATTTGTGTCTCAGCTCCTTCTATCCAGTCACGCGCTTGCCGGGTGCGGGGACGAACCGCAAGCGTGCGAGACGTCTTTAGGCACGTATCACGCCGCCTTACCCGCTTTATTGGATGAAGCGCCTGTTCTAGTGTTTCTGCACGGATACGGAAGCAGCGGAGGCAATGCGATTGCGTTGAACCGCATGGTGCAGCCAGCTCTCGACCGGGGTTATGCGGTGCTCGCCCCCGACGGGCTGACGCGGTCAACGGATGGAACAGGACCAGCCAGTTGGAACTTCTTTCCGGGTTGGCCGGGCCGGGACGAGGTGAGTTTTTTGACTGACGTTGTTCAGGATGCCGCAAAGCGTTTTGGCGTGGATCCCGAAACGGTGCTTTTGGCGGGCTTTTCGGCGGGCGGGTTCATGGTCAATTATCTGGCCTGTTCAACTCCTGAGGCCTTCAACGCCTACGCGCCTGTAGCAGGCGGTTTCTGGCGTCCGCATCCTGAGGTGTGCGCAGGACCTGTTCGCCTGTTCCACACCCATGGATGGGCCGACTCCACGGTCCCCTTGGAGGGTCGTCTTTTGGGAGGCGGACGGTTCCAGCAGGGTGATATATTTGCGGGGCTGGAGATATGGCGTGCGGCGAATGCTTGCGCTGATGAGAAACCGTCCGGGTACAGCGAAACGGAGCCGTTTTTGCGTCGCCTCTGGGAAGATTGTGCCCCGGGCAGTGCATTGGAAATGGCTTTGTTCCCCGGTGGGCACACTGTTCCGGAAGGGTGGGTCGATATGGCGTTGGACTGGTTTGAGGGACCAGGAGCGGGTCAGTCTGACCTCGAATAGGACTCTCTTGTCGCTTATCGTCTAGCCCTTGGGCGTGCTCGTGCTGCGCCAAGGTTGAGACTTAAACCAGGCGGCGCCATAGGCGGCAAACGAGATCAGAACAAATCCGCTTAAATTGACCAGTGCCCAGCTCGCCGCGTCCCGCCCCATGATATCAAGTGCCAGACCCAGGAAGCGCGCCAGCGCCATGGAGACAATGAAAACCACCAGTGATTGCTGCCCGACCTTGGTGATCACAGCCAAAAGGGCGCGCGGCACCGGTCCCGCAGCTCCGGCGGCGACGGATTTCAAGTACCGGCCTCCTTCGCCGACGGACAACCAGGCCAAGTAAGCCAGCGACAAGAAATGCAAGTAGTGCAATGGCCCAAAGTTGGTTTTGTTAAACCAGGGCCTGTTGGCGTCCCGCCAATCAAAGACCGGATTGCAAGCACCAAAATCTGTTTCATTGCATCCGGTGATATTGATGAACATCTGCTTTAGGGCTGGCAATTCGAACAGCCGGTACCCGACATGGGAGAGAAAAAAGCTCAGTAGTACCACGATGATTGCTGCGGTTACGAGATCTTTGCGTACTGGTGGCGGACGCAGCCAGCCGATCATGAAGGCAAAACCCGTAAAAAACAGCAATTGCCAGCCGAAAGGATTGAAGAACCATTGCCGGTCAGACCAAGGCTCTGCCGGTAACGATAGGTGCAAGTGCCCCAGTCCGAGCCGTTCCATGAACGCGCCCTGTGCCATGAGCCAGATCAGAACGCTCAGCGCGGCCAGACCTGGTTTACTGACGCGAGCCAGCGCCATGACAATGGGCATCATGGCAAGCACAACCATATACATGGGCAGAATGTCGAAATAATTCGGCACATAAGTAAGTGTAAAAAGACCGACGATCTGGCTGGCGGGATCCTTGAAGAAATGCCCTAGATTGAGCGTGTTTATGTAGGTTTTTTCAAAATCACCATATAGATCCAGTGCCGCGAGAGACATGGCCAGAAAGAAAAACAGACCCAGATGCGCCCAGTAAACCTGATAAAGCCGGTAGGCTACGCGCGCTGTGCCTAAACCCCATCCACGTCGCGCAAAACTTCCGCCGAAAGCAATCGCCGACGCCATGCCGGAGCAAAAAACAAAAATTTCTGTGGCATCTGAAAATCCGAAGCGCGCGGGGATCCAGCGCGTCCATTCATTGCCGGGTATATGCGCAATGAGGATGATGAACATCGCGATGCCGCGAAAGAAGTCGAGACGCGGGTCACGAACCGTGGCACTTGCGCCCGCCGCAGCAACGCTGGTTTTGGCGGATTGGTTGTAATCAGATGATGGCGAAACGGTCGCCATGGTGTGTGTCTTTCCTATATGCTTCAGGGGCGCTTTGATTATTCGGCAGGAACAACCGCCGTGTCAGACAGGCCTCGTCCTGATTCAATTAGCGCGCGCCTTGCGGCTGTGTATCCGTCCTCGTTCCCTGCGCGGCGATCCTGTCTGTCATCTAGCAAGGCTTCGGCTTCATCAAGTCTTCCGGCGCGAATACCGGCATCGATTGTAATTCGTTCAAAAACGTCGCGTTGAGCATGGCTGCCGCCGGCGCGTTGCATCCCATCTCTGGCTTGCGAGAGTTTGGCGAATGCCTCGTCATAGCGTTGATCTCCAAACGCCTCCAACCCGCAGGATGCGGCAACACCGGGGTCGCTCATGCGGCTGCCCATCTCGCTGTTGGATTGCGCGTCGCGCGCAATGCGTTGCAACAGCCGCGCGGTCGCGTCAGGTCGCTTATCACCGGTGAGCGCCATAAGATAATGCAGATCAGCGAAGATCAGGCACCCATCTTCGGTTCTTTCCGCACAGAGCGCAGACAGTTCCTCCCATCTGTCGCCCACGTCAACATTGTCGAGTTCAAGACGCATCAAAAGAGATGTTGCGTTAGAGATATCCCGGTAATCGTCGGTTTGGTCTTTGCGGATTTCGGTATCGTAAAGCTCGAGAACCTCGTCGGTCTGACCGATGTCGAGATGCATCAAAGCCTTATGCCACCACACGTGATAGCGGAAGTTATTGCAATGAGACCATGCCTCTTCCCGCCCGGTCAGCCAATCCAGACCCTTTCTGGCATTTGCGGTCATATCATGGACATGCGCCACGGCATGCAGACCCCAGGCATCGTTTGGCGCCAACCAAAGAGCCTGCCGGCCAGCGATTTCCGCGCTTTGATACGCGCCAGTTTCTTCTAGCGCAAAGGCGTGACAGCCCAGCAGGTAACCTTTGGCCGGATGATCATGATCATAAGCCGGAAGGACACGTTCGATGGATCTGCGCATACCCGCTGCATCGCCCAGCACGAAGCGGATGGCGTGGCTGAGTTTCATGGCCAAAGCGTCTGTCGGATCCGCGCGGAGCACGTCTTCGAGGTGATGAACAGACTCGGATGGCTGCCCGTCTAACCAGCACCCTAGCGCGTTCACGTAGCGTCGCTCGCGTTCAGTCGTATGTCCTTCGTCGGCGACGTGTTTTGCATTTTGATAGGCTTGCGCCGCGATGGGTATCATCTCACTCCGCCCCAGCAGCACGTAGAATAGGCCCTTCACCGCGTGGCCTAGGGCGAATTCCGGTTCTTGTTCGAGGACCTTGGCCAAATAGTCGGGGGTGGATGCGGAGTGCGCTAAAAACTCAAGGATTGTTTTGTTCCACGCGTCCAGCGTCGCGGTGTCTTGCAGAGTGGTCGCGTTGCCACAAAAGTCGGTCTTCATCATATATGTATCCGTTCGGTACGCGGGCGCCAACGTGGCAGCCTTACCAAAGACGTAAGGGACGACATATGTCTGAATACCAGTTTAACGAATTGGTGAACGAACGTGTGATGCGGCGTTGCGCAAAAGGCGGAAATACGCCAATTGTTTCAGCGTTTTGACATTCATTCGCCGCTGGGTTGCGAATAAAAGCAGCTTTTGAAACACAGTTTGTCGGCTGATGACGAACAAGCGCGGACCGGTCAGATGCGCCCGTCATAGGCACAGCCATCGATTTCCGCTGCGATGACAGTGAAACGCGGGCAGTCCAAGGCATATGTCAACGCGTCTCGCAAAGCCTCACGGTTATCGACACGGACGCCCTCGCCGCCCATGGCCCGTCCGATTGCAGCAAAGTCGTGGCGCGCAAAATCGACACCGCGATTGGTCATCTGCCTTTGCCGCTGCTTGAGCTCAATAAGCGCGAGGCTGGCATCCACGAAGACCAGAAAAATAGGATTGAGCCCCATTTCGGCTGCTGTTGCCAGCTCGCCCGCCACCATCAGAAAGCCTGCATCGCCGGAAAAGCTGATCACCGGGCGATCTGGTTCGGCAATCTTAAGCCCCATCGCCATCGGTACCGCGCACCCCATGGTGCAAAGGGCTGAGGATTGGATCAATCCTCGGGGCTCATGGCACATCCACATCTGGCTGAGAAGGATGCGATGTGCGCCGCTATCGGCCGTTGCGAGAGTGTTTTGCGGCAGGGTCGCGCGTGTCTGCGCAATCACGGCGGCCGGTCCCCATGTGTCACCCTCACCAAAGGCCGAGCGAAGCGCGTGTCGCGTGTTTTCGGGCTGGTTTCCGGGCCAGACAGGGGGCACGCCTTGCGATTGCGCGAGCATTTCCAGAGTTTCACCAGTGTCGCCCACGATGTTGATCGTGGCCTGATGCATGTAATGCGTGTTGGCCACTGCGGCGATGTCAATCACGTATTGACGTTCAGGATCGACCACGTCCCGCCAGCCCGTGCGCATCTCAATCGGATCATACCCAATGCAGAGTACCAAATCGGCTTCCGAGATCAGCGGCAGTAGATGGCGATCGGCCAGCGGCGACAATCCCGCGCCGCCCAGGCATAGTGGGTGATCCTCGGGCAAGACGCCTTTCGCTTTGTAGGTCGTGACAAAGGGAATGCTGAATTGTTCCAGAAATGCCCTCAGGACGGTGTGTGATCCATCCCGAAGGACATCCAGACCGACAATCGCCAAGGGCCGTTTCGCGTCGGCAAGTGCCTTACGGGCGAGGGCGGCGTCTGAGCCGCTGGCTGTCACTTGGCTCGGCGGGGTATGCTTGGGCCGCGGCGCATCGCTGGGGAAAGGCG
>JBCCNY010000262.1:0-4992 GCA_039025595.1 Pseudomonadota bacterium
CACAATCATCGAGGACCGACCGGGATAGCGCATCAGGCAGGTCGTGGGCCAAAGCCACCAGACTGCATGGGTACGCACGGTCGCGTTCGACGTATCATAGGCGCTGTTGGCGTCCTTTCCAGCATCCGCCATATGGCTGGAGTAAATCCCATGCGTCGTCACTTTGTAGGTGTCCATATCGACCAGCGTACAGAAATCCTTATGCGCTGTCGGGCAGTGGTAGCATTCGAGGAAATTGTCGACGACGTTCTTCCAGTTCGACTTGATATCATAGGTCAGACGCGCGCCGAATGTCAGGTCCGCGATGTCGGGGGCCCAGTGGCGGATCTCCGTTTCCAGATTACCCGTCTGCCTGGTCATGGAGGGCGCGTCGGGATCAAGGTTGACAAAGATGAAACCGCAGAACTCCTCGACCTGCACCGTGTCGAGACAAATGTCGCCCGTGTCAAAGTCCTGCAATGTCTCTGTATGCGGCGCGCGGATTAGCTGACCATCGAGCCCGTAGACCCAGGCATGATAAGGACACATGATGCGAGAGGTCCGGCCCTCCCCGCTCAGCAGCGCATGCGCGCGGTGCTTGCATACGTTGTAGAAGGCGCGCAGCTCGCCATCTCGACCCCTGACAATTGCGATCGGGCGTCCCGCGATTTCGGCAGTCAGGAAAGCGCCCTTCTCGCGCAGTTTTTCCACGTGGCAAACCCATTGCCATGTCCGAGCGACAATCTCGTCCTGATCGACGCGGTACCAGGACGGGTCGACATAGGCTTCTTTGCGGAGCGAGAGAGAGCGCGATGGATCCGGATCGAACCCGGTGCGGATGGTGTCGAATTCATGCTGGCTGGGCAGTTCGGTCATAGCGTCCCCCCGTTGCTGGAATCAGAATTTAGCATAAGATCGCCCCGGCGCGCTCATCTCACTTATCAATAATCACCGCTTACTTGATCTTTTTAGCCAGCCACCGTTAATTTCGCTACCGTACCTTTTGATGCATTGGCCAGGCGCGAAACTCAAAAGGAATACGCCCCTCTACGCGGTCCTTACTCGGCGCTAGTCCGAACTTGTCTTTGTAAGCCCGCGAGAAATGGACCTGAGAGGCAAAGCCGCTCGCGTAGGCGATCTCGGTCATCGACATGCTGGTCTGGGTGACCAAGCCACGCGCTCGGTCGAGCCGGATATCCCGATAGTAAAGCACAGGCGTCTTGCCGACATACTGCGCAAAGAGGCGGCTCAGTTGGCGTTGCGACAAGCCCACCTTACGGCACACTTCTCCGATTGGAAGCGGCGATTCGAGATGGGCTTCCATCACACGGATGACCTCTCGTACCGTGTCAGGCACAATCGCGCCCAAAGGTTCGGCATCCTGTGGGTTCTGCGGCGCGGTATGACCTCGCAGCTTTGGGGAAAAAAGGTAGCGTGCCGCTGCGTTGGCGAGCGCAGGCCCCTTGAGACGCTGAACAATATGCAGGGCGCACTCCATCGCGGCCGCCCCACCGCAGCAGGTCAACCTTTGTCCGTCCAGCACCCACAGCGTCTCGCAGATCTCAGTGTCGGGAAAGAGCTCGCTGAACGCATCGATATGCTCGTAATGAACCGTGGCGCGCCGGCCTTTCAAAAGACCAGCCTGCGCCAGAATGAAGGCGCCTGTATCCAGCCCACCCACCGTGGCTTGTCGCAAGGCGGCGGCACGCAGTGCACCCAGGGTGAGGCCGGAGACATGCGCCTCGGGCTGCCAGCTAGACGAGACAATCAGGAAATCCGGCATTGTCTGCGGAGCTTTCGTGAGCCTCTCAGTGGCGATCGATGTGCCGTTGCTCGCGCGCACGGCGCCGCCCTGTTCGGAGACGAAAACCCACCGAAAGTGCGGAGCCCCTTCCAGATAGTTCGCGGCACGAAACGGGTCGACGAACCCTGCCGTCGCCGCAAGGTTGAAATCGGGCGTCACCAGCATGAGGATCAGGATCGGCGCGGCATGGGTTTCGCTTTCAGCCATCGGAACATCGCTTTCGCCCGCGGTAGTGGCGAAAAAAGTAGATCACGCGACTAAAAAAGTAAAATCCGTTGCTGCTTTTGTGAAAGATAGGTTAACAGCATGTGTGTCCCGCGCTCCGACAAGGCAAATCACACCAATGACACAGACGGCTCTCTAGCCGTAAACGAGATTGGGCAACCAGGTGATCAGCTCTGGGAACAGCATACAAGCCGCGAGCCCCACGATCTGAAGCGCTAGAAATGGCAGAGCCGCGCGGAAGATGTCGCTCATCGGGATCGAATCCGGCGCGACTCCCCGAAGGTAAAAGAGCGCATAACCAAACGGCGGCGACAGAAAGCTCATCTGCATGTTTACGAGATAGAGCACGCCGAACCACAGCACCAGATCATCGGGATTGTCGAAGCCGAAGGCGGCCGCCCCGAGCGCCTTGATGATCGGCACGAAAATCGGCACGCAAAGCAGCAAGATGCCGACCCAATCGAGAAACATGCCCAGCGCCACGAGAAGGATCTGCATTAGGATCAGAATACCCCACGGGCCAAGGCCGAAACCCTGCATCGTTTCCTGCACGAATTGCTGACCCCCTTCGAGCACATAGAGACCCACGAAAATCGTGGCCCCGAACATGATCCAGATCACCATTGCGCTGGCCTTGAGCGTGGTCAGGCTGGCCTCTCGCACGGTGAGCCAATCGAGCTTACGATGAATGGCCGCCACGATGAACGCGCCGAATGTGCCGATCCCCGCCGCCTCCACCGGGGTGGCCACACCGGTAAAGATGATCCCCAGCACGATCGCGATGAGGGCGATGGGTGCCGACATCTTACCCAAGAGGCGCAACTTTTCCGCATTAGAGATGCGCTCGTCCATCGGAATGGGTGGACCAAGCGTCGGGTTGATCGTGGCACGCAGCACGACGTAGAGGATGTACATGCCCGAAAGCATCAGCCCCGGAATGACCGCGCCGACAAACAGCTCCCCCACCGATTGCTCGGCGACCACGGCGTAGATGATAGCCAGGATCGAGGGCGGAATGAGGATGCCCAATGTGCCGCCTGCCATGATCGAACCCATGGCGATTTTGGTGTCGTAGCCACGCTTGAGCATTGCAGGTAGCGCGATGATGCCCATCGTGACAACGGCCGCGCCGATCACGCCCACCATCGCCGCGAGAATTGTCGATGCGAGGATCGTGGCCGCCGCCAGGCCGCCTTTGACGCCGCCAAGGATCTTGTAGATCACATCGAACATGTCGTTGATGATCCCCGCCCGTTCGAGCATGGCGGCCATGAAAATAAAGAGCGGGATCGCCGAGAGCTGATAATTGGTCATCAGCGGGAAGATCCGGCTGGGCACAATGTTGAGCGCGCGCTCATCTCCCAGCAAGAACAGGAAGATACAGGCCAGTCCCCCCGTCACAAAGGCCAGTGGAAGCCCCGCCATCAAAAGCGCGATCAGACTGCCAAACATCACGACGGTGAGCAGTTCGATACCGATATCAAGTCCCATCGCTTACGCCCCCCGTGCCACGGCGCGGATGTCTTTGGCAATCTTCGACACGCCCTGCAGGATCAGCAGCAGCGCCCCGATCACCATCACCCATTTCATCGGCCAGAGCGGCACTTCCCACTCGTTAAAACTGATCTCACCCCAGCGGATATTGGGATCGCTCCACTGGCTGGCCTCCATCGATCCCAGCATCTCGCCAAAACCCAGATCGCCCCGGGCCCAATCGGACACAACGCTGTTCCCCGTGGGCACCGCCATGGCGTCCATTGCAAAAATCCAGGAAGTGTAAAGCAGCGTTCCCGCGAAGATGAAAAAGAAGATCGAGGTGAGCAGATCAACCCACGCTTTGCGGGGCCGCGAGAGCGGCGCATAGAAAATGTCGACGCGCACATGGCTCTCGGTCAGCATCGCATAGGAGCCCGCGATCAGATATTGCATCCCGAACATCAGGTACATCGACTCATGTGCCCAGTTCGTGGGCGTGCCAAAGACATAGCGGCTGATCACCTCGAAGTAGTAGACGAAGACCGCGATCACCGCCCAATAGGCCACAAATTCTCCGCAAAAGAGCGACAGGCGGTCGAAAGCGTTTTGTGCATAATCCCGGTCGTGTCGAACCTCTTCGGCCTCCGCTTTTTCAAGGGCCAGTTCCGCCTCGCTGGGGCCTTCCTCTACCAAGGTTTCGTTCGCGCGACGCACAAGACCCGGCAAGAGCAGCGCATCAATCGCCATCAAAGCCACCAACACCCAAAACGCATAGCCTGCCGCATCACCCCAAAACGCACGATCGGCTTGTGCCCCCTCAAGCGGCGCAGCCAGTTCGTCCAAGGTCGCTTGCGCCTCAGAAATACGTTCCTCGGATTTTGGGATCACGCCTTCGGCGCGTTCGATCCGTCTCTGGGCCAGTCGTTCCCGGGTTGATCCCGGCTCCACGTCGGCGAGCTCAGCGCGGAGATCGGTCAGTTGCGTGCGGGCCTCATCAAGGCGCGACTGCTCACGTTCCACTGTGCGTTCGGCGACACGGACGTCATTGGCAAAGTTCGATACGATATTGCGCGCGTCAGTCTCGTTGCCATTGGCATAGAGGATGAAAAGAAAGACCGGTACGAAGACGAAGCCCAGCATGCTTTTGAGGTAAAAGCGGTGCAGCCCGATCATCCCGCCGGTCACCAGGATCATGTAGCCGATGCTTTTTTGGTAGCGCCGCGTATGCTCACCAGATCGGCGAGAGAGCACCATTGCGATCAGCGGGAAAACGATCAGCCCCACCCAGTAGAGCCAGTGGGGCAGCGTATATGAGATGTCGGGCATTGCGGTTGACCTGGCCTTCTGCGGAACCACCCCGCCCGGCGCTTCAGGCCGGGCGGGGTGCGATGTCTCAATGAGTCACGTAGCTCAGAGATCGAGCGTCAGACCTTCGATTTGCTCCGGCGTGACGTAGCCCAGCGAGCCGGACATCATGTAATCAAGCTGGATCTTGAAGACACGCGCCG
>JBCCNY010000263.1:0-4981 GCA_039025595.1 Pseudomonadota bacterium
CGCTTCATCCGCATCATCCACAGGCGCAGATGTCGCTGAGCACAGTCGACGCGGAAATCGGCGGCGCGGAACTCTGAAACTCAAACGAGGCGTCGATCATGTCACAGCCTTCGCGCGTGCTGGCGGTACTTGGGCCGACGAATACCGGAAAAACGCATTATGCGATTGAGAGGATGCTGGCTTACCCGACCGGCATCATTGGTCTTCCGCTTCGGCTGTTGGCCAGAGAGGTATATGATAAAATTGTCGCGCTGCGTGGACCATCCGTCGTCGCGCTAGTCACCGGTGAAGAGCGGATTGTACCGCCGCGCGCGGCCTATTGGGTGTGTACTGTCGAGGCGATGCCGCAGGGCACGGGCACCGATTTCGTGGCGGTGGATGAGATCCAGCTTTGTGCCGATCCTGAGCGAGGCCATGTCTTCACAGACCGGTTGCTGAACATGCGCGGGCAGAAAGAGACCCAGTTTCTGGGCTCCCATACCATGCGCGGCGCGATTTCCGAGCTGGTGCCGGAAGCGGCCTTCATGGGTCGGGAGCGAATGTCGCAACTCACCTATTCAGGTCCTAAAAAGCTAAGTAAAATGCCTGAGCGCAGCGCAGTTGTGGGCTTTTCTGTTGATAATGTGTATGCGATGGCCGAGCTGCTGCGGCGTCAAAAAGGCGGGGCGGCAGTAGTCATGGGTGCGCTCAGCCCGAGGACACGCAATGCTCAGGTCGCGCTCTATCAAAATGGCGATGTCGACTACCTTGTCGCAACGGACGCCATCGGAATGGGGCTGAACCTTGATATCAATCACGTGGCGTTTTCCGCACTTAGTAAGTTTGACGGTCGTCGGATGCGGCATCTCGCACCCAACGAGTTAGGACAGATTGCCGGTCGCGCCGGTCGCGGCATGACCAATGGCACATTCGGCGTCACAGGTGAGGCGCCCGATTTACCCGAGGGTATGGCGCAGGCGATCATGGATCATCGCTTTGCACCTATCCGAAAGCTCGAATGGCGCAATGATCAGCTTCGGTTCGGCTCTCTCGAGGCCCTCATCGCGTCACTTGAGCAAAAGCCGGATGATATCTGGCTGGCCCGTGCGCGGGACGCCGATGATCTGATTGCGCTCAAGACACTTGCGATCAACGACGAGGTGGTCGCTCGCGCTAGTGACGCGGCGTCGGTAAAGCTTCTCTGGCAGGTCTGCCAGGTGCCCGATTTTCGCGGCATAAGTCATGCCGAGCACGCCTCATTGCTCGAACGCATCTTCACTGATCTGCATCAGCATGGGCATATCGACAATAGCTGGTTTGCAGGCCAATTGAACCGGATCGATCGAACCGATGGCGATATCGACACCCTCTCAAAACGATTGGCATATATCCGCACATGGACCTATGTGGCGCAGCGGCGGGGATGGTTGGATGACGAAAGCCATTGGCGTGCCGCGACGCGCGCTGTAGAAGACCGCCTGTCGGATGCCTTGCATGACGCTCTGACACAACGATTTGTCGACAAGCGGACCTCTGTCCTGATGCGACGACTCAAACAGAAGGAGGCCATGGTGGCCGAAGTGAACGACAAGGGTGAAGTCACGGTGGAAGACCAATTCGTGGGTCGCCTCGAGGGGTTTCGTTTTCAGCCGGACAAGACGGCCCGCGGACCAGAATCCAAGGCCGTGCAACAGGCCAGCTTGCAGGCTTTAGCGCCCTATTTTCACTTGCGTTCCGACAAGTTCTACAACGCGCCGGATACGGAGATTGATTTTACAGAACAGGGCGGTCTGATGTGGGGCGAGCATGCTGTGGGTAAGCTGACGGTGGGATCCGATGCGTTGCGCCCGCAAGTTGTCGCCTTTGTCGATGATGTCGCGGGTGAAGAGGTCGCGGCCAAGGTTCAGCGACGCCTTCAACACTTCATCGACCGCAAGATCGCAACTCTGTTCGAGCCCTTGGTCGCTTTGCAGCGCGATGAGGCGCTCACGGGCCTCGCGCGCGGCTTCGGCTTTCAGTTGGTGGAGAATTTCGGTGTCATGCCGCGCGGTGATGTGGCGGCTGAGGTCAGTGCGCTGGATCAAGACGCGCGCGGGCAATTGCGCAAACATGGCGTGCGTTTTGGTCAGTTCACGGTATTTATGCCTTTGCTGCTGAAACCGGCGCCTACTCGGTTGCGCCTGGTGCTCTGGGCCCTGGCCAGGGGATTAGACGAATTCCCCGAGAGCCCGCCCGCCGGGTTGGTGACGGTGCCGGTGGGTGTCAGTCCTCCCGAAGGCTATCACAACATGGCGGGATATCGCGCTGCGGGCGAACGCGCGATCCGGATAGACATGCTTGAACGTCTGGCCGACATGCTGCGCGCCGAAGATGGCCGAAGCGGGTTTGAAGCCAGCGCTGATATGTTGTCGATCACGGGTATGACGCTGGATCAATTTGCCGCTCTCATGGAGGGTCTGGGCTACCGTGCAGAGCGCAATGAGCGACCTAAAGTGCGTCCTGCCACTGACACCAAAAGACCTGATACAACTGCAGATGCGACGGGTTTTTTACAACTGGAGCCGTCTTCTGAGCCAACGACGAAGGAAGAGAGGCCGTCGACGGAAGCGGAGGCCCAGATCGCGGTGCCTGATCAGTCTGAGGCGACCGTTGAATCTGTGCCACCTGGCGTGTCTCAAGCCGTTTCCGACCCGGTTACGGCCACCGGTCCCGACGATGCGGTCGATCACGGCCCGGCCGAAAAAGACGTGGCCGAAAAAGACGCGGCCGAAAAAACCGCTTCCGAAATGAATGACGAGCCGGACGCGCCGGTAGAGATGGAAGTTTTCTATACGTTTAAGTGGGTTAAACGCTCTCCACGATCTCAACAAGAGAACAGGGGCAAGGGGCGTGCCGGTGCTAAGGCTCGGGCCAATGGCGGTAAGCGTGGCGGATCGCAAGCGCAGGCCCGGGGTGCCAGTAAGGGCGGAAAACGTCACCAAGGCCGACACAGCGACGGTGCGAAAACCTATTCCGCCAAACCTGCGAAAGAGGCCAAGATAGATCCTGACAATCCGTTTGCTGCCGCGCTCATGGGGCTCAAGGACAAGATCTGACGCGGTGCACGACGCTGAGGTTTCTCGAATCAGGCTGGACAAATGGCTGTGGCACGCGCGTTTTTTCAAAACACGCGCGTTGTCGGCCAAGCTCGTGTCGTCAGGAAAGGTACGGGTCAATTCACGCCGCGTGTCAAAACCCGCCACCTTCGTTGGACAAAACGATGTGCTGACTTTTCCGCAGGCCGGATCAGTTCGCGTGGTGCGCATAACTGCGCTGGGAGAACGGCGAGGGCCGGCCAGTGAGGCGCAGCAGCTTTATATGATCCTGCATGACGATACCGGTGAATGATGATGGTGAATATTGTTGTACCAAATCGAGCATAGCCGGAAGAATGGTCGTGCGTTGCGCAAAGGTGGAGGAAAGCAGTTTAGAAACGTTCCAGGCTGCTTGAATGATCCGCAGAGCTACCTTACCTCGAGTTTAGCACTCAGAAACGAGAATGTATGCCCTACGTCGTGATGGATAACTGTATCGCGTGCAAGTACACCGACTGCGTCGAGGTGTGCACCGTGGACTGTTTCTATGAGGGCGAGAACATGCTGGTGATCCACCCTGACGAGTGCATCGATTGTGGCGTGTGCGAACCCGAATGCCCGGCCGATGCGATCCGCCCCGATACTGAACCCAACGTCGAGGAATGGCTTGAGTTCAATCGTAAATATGCCGAGATGTGGCCGGTGATCATCACCAAGAAGGACGCGTTGCCAGAAGCAGATGAGCGCGACGGCGAAACCGGAAAACGCGAAAAGTACTTTTCGGAGGCCGCTGGCGAGGGTGACTGACGCGACGCATGTCGTCGCGGTGCAATCGTGCCAGTCTACACCGGCTTTACACTGCGGCTGACGTCAACGACAGCGGCGCGTCGACGTGATTGCTCGAGAGTGCTTTCCTGAAACGCTTTTTTGTGCTAGTGTACATCCACAATATAGCGAAACATGCGTGATCTGCCTCCCAAGGTTTGCCCTGGGGGTGGATTTCTTTGCGCCGACACCATGTTCTCCAAACTAAGTTCTTTGGAGATTATGCCGGAAAGGTCGACGTCGAGAAGTATAGCGAGGATACCTGAATGAGCAAATCGGTAAAGTCCGAATTCCGTCCTGACGATTATGTCGTCTACCCGGCCCACGGCGTTGGTCAGATCGTTTCGATCGAAAAGCAGGAGATCGCCGGGATTGAGCTGGAACTCTTTGTGGTTTCGTTCGAGAAGGACAAGATGACCTTGCGCGTGCCAACGCACAAGGCTGTGGAAATTGGCATGCGCAGCTTGTCGAGCCCCGACGTCGTGTCAAAGGCAATGACGACTTTGAAAGGCAAGGCGAAGGTCAAGCGCGCGATGTGGTCGCGCCGAGCACAGGAATACGAGCAAAAGATCAATTCCGGCGACCTGATCGCAATTGCCGAAGTTGTGCGCGATCTGCATCGCACGGATGATCAGCGCGAGCAGAGTTATTCAGAGCGCCAGCTTTACGAGGCGGCCCTGGAACGTTTGACCCGAGAAGTCGCAGCTGTGAGCGGCGGTGACGAACTGCTTGCAGCCAAACAGGTCGATGACGTTTTGATCTCTCGCGCCGCCTAGAAGTTAAGTTCCTTTGGTAAAAGGTCGCGCTGGATCGCGGCCTTTTTCAGTTCACACGTTCAATCCCACGAGGATAAGCAGGACCGTGAGCTCGACGCTTTGTTGCGTGGCCCCTAGGACATCGCCCGTCTGCCCCCCGATTTTGAACATGGCCAACACCCCAACGGCCATCGTTGTAAGTCCTGCTCCGAATAGCACAGCGGGCGCTGCATGACCCAAAATAAATAGCGCGATAACGGTTGTTATGGCGAGAGCAAGTGCCGTGCTGGCAAGCGGTGGACGGCCCACATGGTGGGACAGTCCGCCGGGGCGTGCCGGAGGAAGGAA
>JBCCNY010000264.1:0-4978 GCA_039025595.1 Pseudomonadota bacterium
ACAAGACATGTCTCGAAGCAAACGGACTCGGGAACAATATCGTCTTCGACCCAGATTGCGAGAGCCTCTGCCGCTCGTTGACCCATTTTTCGAGCTGGCAAATCCACAGTTGAAAGGGAGGGGCTCAGGGAGGGTGCGCTCGGAAGATTATGAATTCCCATGACAGATACATCAAATGGAACTTTGTAACCGAGTCGTTGGAGCTCGAAGATTACGCCGAATGCTAAGACGTCAGAAACACAAAGATACGCATCAATCTCTTTATGTTGGTTCTGACACTCGATGACGGCGTTGCATCCTCCCGCAACGGAAAGCTCGGTCAAAACAAATGACAACTCAACATCATGCCGATCAGTTCGCGATCCGGCGAGTCGTTCTCGCGTACGATCATTGTTCTCGGTTGGGCCGTGAACGACTAAGATCTTTCGATGACCCAGATCAAGCAAATGCTGCATCGCAATTCGCGCGGCTTCGTGGTTGTCGTATCCTATCGTCGGGATTTCGAATGAAGGATCGTAGTACGAGATCACAACCGTGGGCACCCGGAACCGCCGCATGATTGCATAGAGTTCTTCGCTATGGGTGACCCCGGGAACAAAAAGGCCCTCCACACCGATATCGAGAAGTTCTTTGGCTTTGCGCGCCTCTTTGTCCGGGTCTTCCTCCGTTGTTGCAACAACAAGCGAGAATCCGAAATCTGCAAGGCGGTCTTCCATGGCATCAATGGTCAAAGCAAAAATGTCATTGTCCAAGGAGGGTATAAGTGCGCCGACTATTTTGGTCCGTCCTGTGTTTATGGCACGCGCAGCGGCGCTGCGAAAAAAGCCGAGCTCTTCTATGGCGGCTTCGACTCTCTGCCTTGTATCTGGCTTGACAACATCCGGGCTATTCAACACGCGCGACACGGTTGCAACTGATACTTGTGCGTTACGCGCAACGTCTCGCAGATTCGCCTTTTTCCTTTCAAATGCCTTTTTCATGGGCGAAGTTAATCGTATCATGTAACTAGTTACAAGAAGTACTTGACTCGAATCTCCACCGTGCATGTAACTAGTTACATTCTCGATTTGAGGTTGGGATTATGCTCGAAAAGGTCATTCTTAGCGAATTCCGCAATATTGCGTTTGCTGGTGGGCAAAGAGTTTTTCCGGGGTTTCCCGAGAAGTCCGAGACGCTGCGTCGGCGCCTTGGCCCGAGGGAGGCTAAACGGTTCGATTTGTCCGCGGGCGATGTGTTGTCGGCTTTACCGCTGGGACCGGGTCAGTCACTCGCGTTGCTCGTTTACGACGAAAGCGGCGGGATTGCTCCAGAGCGGCTGGCTCTGACAGCACCTGATCACGTTAGGAAAGACGAGTTTGACCATGCTGAGCTAGAGGGCTGGCTGTCGTCGAATGGGTCGAAACCAACTCCGTCTTACAAGGCAAGCGTCATTTCCTTGGCCGAATTGACGCCTTTTGCAGCATCACAGGATTGCACTGTTTGGGCATTGAGGCCGGCATACACGACTGACTTCGTCGAACAGGCCTCCGAAGGGTTGATTGAAGTCGCAATCAAACCCGCCATAGCAGGACGCTGCGCGATCCTACCGCCGCCACTGGGAGACGTTCGAGATGAATTCACGGTGGATCGTGGTACCGCTCGCGCTTATGAACTGGCGCCTGGAGAAATCGTTCAGATCATCGATGTCGAAGGGCAGCAATGTTCAGATTTCATAGCTCTGCGCAGTGACGCGCTTGAGACCGGCCAACAGAGGGTCATCGATAGCACGGCGACCCGCTCGATGGTTCGGGGTGCGTATCCCAGGCCGGGGTTGCTAGACAAATTCTATGATAGGGATTTGCAGCCCATGATGCGCGTTCTGCAAGATACATGCGGCCGTCATGACACCTATGGCATGGCCTGTACGGCGCGAGGTTATGAAGAGCGGGGCTTTCCGGGCCACTTGAATTGTTCTGACAATATCTCCGCATCTCTTAATCCCTACGGAGTGCCATATCGTGCGGCTTGGCCAGCGATCAATTTTTTCTGGAATACCTGGATAGATCCTCATTCTCACCAGCTTTTGACGGAAGAAAGTCACTCTCGTCCAGGCGACTATGTGGCCATGCAGGCTTTGGATCGGCTGGTCTGTGTCACGACAGCCTGTCCGGACGATCTCGACCCGATCAACGGATGGAACCCGACCGATGTACATGTGCGCATCTATCGTCCCGATGCTCCAATCCGACGCGCGGTGGCCTATCGAGAAAAGGAAGATGCCCCGATGTCGATAAGCCAGGAAAGTGCGTTTCATTCCGCCACTTCGAAGCTCACAAACCATTTCGCTCCAGCGCGTGATCTTTGGACTCCGGTGAGTTTTCCATCGATTGGCACGGAAGGCGAGTACTGGGCCTGCCGGGAACGGGTGACGCTGCAAGACATGTCCAGCCTGCGCAAGTACGACATCGTCGGACCGGATGCGCATGCGCTTCTTCAGCAGGCGATGACCCGCGATGTTGCGCGGTTGTCGGTCTGGCGCGGGACGTATTCGTTGATTTGCGACGACATGGGCTCGGTCATTGATGATGGCACACTCTTTCGGTTGGGGCCGGACCTCTTCCGCTGGTGCTGCGGCAGCGAAGAAAGCGAACGTACGCTGCAAAACCTAGCCGAGCGCGAAGGCTTCCAAGTCCGCATTCACGGAATGGGTGCCGCGATGCCCAATCTCGCCTTGCAGGGTCCGCGCTCGCGAGACGTCTTGCGAAAGATCGCCTTCACTCAGTCCACTGTGCCATCGCTTGAGCAGTTGAAATGGTTTGGCGTGACAGTCGCGCGCCTAGACGATCGGGACGGGGTGCCTTTTATGCTCTCCCGCTCCGGTTATACTGGCGAATTGGGTTACGAGTTGTTTTGCGCCAAGTCCGATGCGCCCGCGCTTTGGGCGGCTTTGATGGCGGCGGGCGAGGAATTCGGCATCGCACCGATGGGTTCTGCGGCGCTGGAGATGATACGGATCGAGGCCGGTTTAGCCTCACAAGCTGAATTCGCAGCCGGCGTTGATGCATTCGAGGCAGGTCTTGGTTTTGCGGTCAGTCTTGGCAAAACCGCTTTTGTTGGTAAGGACGCGCTCGAACGAAACGCGAAATCCCCGCGACGGGTTCTTAAGGGCCTCAGGTTTGAGGCACATGACGTTCCCTTACATGGCGCGCATGTCTTTTTGGGTGAGCGCCCGGTCGGAGCAATCACCTCGGCCACGCGATCGCCCATGTTTGATTGCAGCATCGCGATGGCGCGGCTCTCGATCGAGCACGCCGCAAACGACACCGTGCTTGAGGTGGGTTTCATGGATGGACACATGAAGCGCCTGCCCGCGACTGTGTGCGATGTCCCGTTTTTCGACCCCAAACGTGAAAGGGCCCGCGCATGAGCCAGCCTGTCGTCGAACTCGAACATGTCTGGAAGATTTTTGGTGAACACGCCTCGGAAGCGATGGCTGCGATCAATGCCGAAAGCATCGGAAAGCCAGAAGTCCTGGAGCGCTTTGGCGCGGTAGTCGGTGTCAAGGATGCCAGCTTTCGCGTCAGCGAAGGAGAGATTTTTTGTCTCATGGGCCTGTCGGGTTCCGGGAAATCCACGCTGGTGCGGCACATCAACCGATTAATTGAGCCGACGGCGGGGGCGATACGCATTCTCGGCGAAGATATTGGCCAGATGAAGGCGGAACCACTGCGGGCGCTTCGTGCCACCAAGATCGGCATGGTGTTCCAAAACATGGCCCTGCTGCCGCATCGGTCGGTACGTGACAATATAGGCTTTGCGCTGGAGTTGCGCGGCATGGACGCCTATCACCGTGCTCAACTGGCGGATCAGGCGCTGGAGAAAGTATCACTTCACGGTTATGGCGACCGCCTGCCGTCCGAGCTTTCAGGCGGGATGCAGCAACGCGTCGGTCTCGCGCGCGCGTTGGCAGCCGACCCCGAGATTTTGCTGATGGACGAACCCTTCTCGGCGCTCGACCCGCTCATCCGGCGCGTGTTGCAAGACGAGTTTCTCGGTCTCTCTGCCAATCTTAAGAAAACCACCGTTTTCATCACGCATGATCTAGACGAAGCAATACGCATGGGCGACCGGATCGGGATCATGAAAGATGGTGAGATCGTCCAGATCGGGACAGCGGAGGACATCGTCACCGCACCCGCTGATGATTACGTCGCCGATTTCGTCGCCGGTATTTCTCGTCTGAAACTCGTTTCAGCGGCCAAGATCATGGTGTCGCGCGATAAGTTTGAATCCAAAAACGGGCCCATCGACTTGGCAAAAACCTACCCCAAGGCGCGGCCCGAGGATGACCTCGATCGGCTGGTTGAGTTGTCGACGCATGCCGATCTTCCCGTGCTAATCGAAAGCGATGCAGCCATCCTTGGTGTCGTTGACAAAACAACGCTGCTGCGCGGCCTACAAGGGAGTGCGAACGTATGACAATGACAGCAGGACTAACCGGTGAAACGCCGCTGAACGATGAGCGCGATGTGTCCGTCGACACGTTTGTGGGCACCAATGGCGGCTATTACAGTAGTGTCTTTGAAAGTCTACAGCGGGGCGAGTTGCCGCGATGGCATTTCAACATCTGGGGTGTGTTTATCCCTTGGCTTTGGGCGGCTTACCGGGGTGTCTGGGTGATGTTCTGGATCTCGATTGCGATCGATCTTTTGGCGATCGTGTGCCTGATGCAGCTCGTTAAATTCGCCCCGCTCCTCGCAGAGGCGCAGCTCAATCCATCAGAAAATGCAACGCTGATCGAACGCTATACGCGCTGGATTGCCAACTTCTCTTCCGTAGGATGGGCGCTCCTGATAGTCGGTCGGCTCTGGATGGGAAGCAGTGCGAACCGTTGGTACTACGCCCAATATTCCCGTTGGCGGATCAACAAGTCTGTGCCCAACTGGGTCAGCGCAAAACGTGTCATCTGTGGGCTTGTTATCGCGGCGATCGTGATGCC
>JBCCNY010000265.1:0-4972 GCA_039025595.1 Pseudomonadota bacterium
GCAAAGTCAGGCAGATCGACGCTCACAGCTGTTTTCGGACATACTGCTTTTTCTTGTGTGCACAGGCTTAGTTTGCTTTGTCGTCTATATGATGGTGACGAGCCTCTATTTTCTGATCATGTTCGGCGCGATTATCCTGCATTTCTGTTGGGAAATTGTGTCAAAGAGACGTAGGCTGGCGCGTTTGAGCGAGGAACGGCAGGGGCTTTCAATCTGTCACTTCGCGCGTAGTTTTGAGCGTAGAGAGGTCGACCCCTGGGTGATCCGGGCCGTCTATGAAGAAGTTCAGAACTTTTGCGGTGACGGTTTCCCCATTCTGGCAGAAGACGATTTCACCAAGACCTATCGGATGCATCCGGACGACCTTGACCTGGACATCGTAACCTATGTGTCTCAGCGATCTGGCCGTACCCTGGACGCATGCGAGAAAAACCCGCTCTTTGGCCATGTGCACACGGTCGGAGATCTGGTGCACTTTTTCAACCAACAACCTTTGGCAAAGACCGCTTGAACCTTACGGGTTCGAACCTGCCTCGCGGGGTAGAAGGATACGGAACACGGTGCCAGACGTACTGGTCTGATGCAGCGTCAGCTGCCCGCCATGGCCACGGATCAATTCCGCCGCGATGGACAGGCCAAGGCCGGCTCCTCCCTTGGTTGCACCGCCCTGAAAGGGTTGGAACAGGTGCTCCTGCGCTTTGGGGGGAAGGCCCGGTCCGGTATCCGCAACATCAATGATCCAATGGTTGTCCGCCTCCTGCGCCATGATCGCGATCTCTCCGGAGATGCCGCTATTGACGATCGCGGTGCGGGCATTGCGCACCAGATTGCTCAGAACCCTGTAAAGCTGCTCTGCATCCGCGCGCACTGTAAGATCGATGGCGATGTCCTGGCGAAACTCAAGATCGGCATCCCCCACAGCCAGACGTTCGCTGTCGAACACGTCATCAACGATATCGCATAGCGGAAACTCCAAGAGGCTGGGTGCTCTCTCTTCTGCTTTGCCGAACGCTAGAGTGGTTTCACAAAGATGCACGGCGCGTGTGATTGAGCTCACGAGTTTTGGTGCCATGCGCTTGACCAGAGGATCTTCGCTGGTCTCGATACGGTCGGTAAAGAGCTGCGCTGCCGTCAGAATATTGCGCAGATCATGGCTGACCTTGGCGACGGCTCCGCCAAGCTGGGCCAGACGTTCGCGCTGGCGCAGGGCAGAGGTCAGTTGTGTCTGCAACGACTGCAACGCCTCTTCGGCATCACGCAATTCAACAGTGCTGGCGACGGGTTGAATCACACGCCGGGCATCTTCGGGCGCCTCGGCATAATCCGTCATGACATCAACGACATGGCGGATCGGTTTCACCAGAAAACTGCGCACCGCCAGAAAGAGCAAAGTTGCTGTCACAATCGAAATCACGGCGGAGAGTAGCAGGATGCGAAACCCGTAATCGATCATGCTGTCACGCAATTCTTCTGTATCGAGCGTCACCTCGATCAGTAATCCTCCCATCTGCGGTGGCTCGCCAATGACGCGGATAATCTCCGCCTCGGCTTTGGTCATCCGGCTCAGCGCGTCGCGGATCAGCTCTGCAGCGGTGGGGTCGCGTAAATCAAAGGTGACCGAGATCGGTGTGGGAATCGGCGAGGACAGGACGAGCTGGCGTGCTTCATCCCGGCGTAGAACCACGTTGAACACCCCGGCATTCATCAGAAGTTCATCCGCGAGCTCATCGGGTATCTGATCGTTCGCCAGCAGGGCGAGAGATGCTATCTGCGCGCGTTCCAGCCGATCCATCAGAAAATCCACCCGGTAGCGGGCAACTGAGGGCACGAAAATCAACACCTCGGCCAGCATTACGAAGAGAACGGTCAGGATCAAAAAGCGTCCTGACAGGGTTCTGAAGAACCGTTTGCCCGCTATCTCCCGTTCCGCCATGTTGGTCCTTCTGTCACGGTAGCCAGCGCTGCACGAAACGCACCACGGCCTTAACGCGTGGGCTATCGAACAGACGCGGTGTGAAATAGGCGCCTGCCACACGCTTGTTGATCTCGCCGAGCGTTGGGTAGGGTGCGACCATGCCTGCGATGTGCTTCATTTTCAGACCGTTGGCAATGGCCAGTGCCCAGACGCCGATCAGCTCACCGGCTTGCGCGCCAGCGATCGAGGCGCCAACCGGCTTGCCCTTGACAACCATGATCTTGATCAGGCCCTCGGTTTTGCGTTCGGCGATGGCCCGATCGTTACCGTTATAGTCAAATCGTATGACTTCGAGCGCGGGTCCATGCGCTTTGCGGGCCTGCGCCTCAATGAGGCCAATCTGCGCTAGTTCCGGATCGGTATAGGTCGCCCAGGGAATATGGTGGGTCGAGGCTTTGGCCGGCAAACCAAAGAGCGCGGAGCGGATGATGACGCCCGCATGGTAGCCCGCGACATGGGTGAATTGCAGCCCGCCCGCCACATCGCCGATCGCGTAGACTTTGCGATTGGTCGTCTTGAGGCTGTCATCGACCTTGATCCCGGTGCGCGTGGTCTTGATCCCAGCCTTGTCTAGGCCCAGGCGTTCGATGTTCGACTTGCGACCCACAGCGATCAGAAGGTGTGAGCCTTTGAAGATGCGGCCATCCTCAGCTTCCACTTCGATCGCACCAGCTTTGCCCCGGATTTCCTTGGCAAGCGCGTTCTCGGCGATTTCCACGCCTTCGCTGCGCAAGCGGTTCAGGACAATCTCTGCCATTTCCGGGTCGTCTTTACCAAGAGCTGTCGCGCCTTCGATCACGGTCACATTCGAGCCGAGCCTCACATGGGCCTGCGCCATTTCCATGCCAATTGGACCGCCGCCGATGATCAGCAGATGATCAGGACGCTCGCGCAGATCAAAAAGCGTCTCGTTGGTCTCATAAGGGATTGTGTCGAGCCCCGGGATCGGTGGCACCAGAGGCGACGAGCCGGTTGCGATCACGATCCGTCGCGCCGCGATGATGCTCTCGCCCGCCTGAACCTCGGTGTCCGAGATAAACCGGCCGTATTCTGAAATCACATGCACCCCTAATCCTTCGAAGCGTTCGACGGAATCGTGTGGGGCGATCGTGGCGATCACGTCTGCCACGTGATCCTTGGCGGCGGCATAATCTGGCATTGGCTTCGCATCGGCCACACCGTAGGCGATCGCGTGGGACTGCGCATAAGCCGCCTTGCCCGACGCAATAAGCGCCTTAGAGGGTACACAGCCGTAGTTAAGGCAATCCCCGCCCATTTTATGGCCCTCTAGCAAGACCACCTTTGCGCCCATCTGGACGGCGCCGGCGGCAACCGACAGGCCACCAGATCCTGCACCGATCACGAGCAGGTCGGTTTCAATCCGTGTCATTTTTCAGATCTCTTTCTTGCCGCGCAGGGACTTGATCAGGATTGGAAGGGCCGCCAATGCGCAGAGCCCCAGGATTGGGCCGATAACATGCGGCTCCCACAGAAGCGACAGATCGGGTCTCTCGCCACGATCGAACACCTCGCCCAAGCCCACGCCGATCCATGTGAAAACCAGCGCGCCAGGAATAATGCCCACAATTGTCGTCCAGGCAAAGTTGACAAATCGAACTCCCACAAGCGCGGGCAGCAGATTGGCTACGAAAAAGGGAACCGCCGGAACCAGGCGCATCAACAAAAGCACACTGACTTCATGCTCACGCAATCCATCGCGAAACTTGCGCAGCGTGCCCTCAGCACTGTCCATTTTCGCCGTCAGCGCCTGTCCCAATCCCCAGCGTGCGGCCAGAAAGATGGCAATCGCACCGATCGTGGCCGCCGTCACGTTAAAGATTGTTCCGAGTGTCAGACCAAAGAGAAAGCCACCGGTGAGCGAGGCCACCGCCGCACCGGGAAGCGAAAAGGCAACGATCAGGACATAGATACCGATAAAAGCTGCAGCCATCGCTGTGAAGTGGCTGTCGCGGAATGACAAAAGCGCCTCGCGGTTCTGCGCCAGAGCGTCGAAGCTCAGGTAGTCGCCAAGAGTGAAATACCCCGCCGTTGCAACGGTTAGGATTGCTGCGAGGGGAAGGTGACGCAGCAGTGGGTTTTTGCGTTTGTGTTCCACGTTTTCCATTTCTTGCCGTCCGTTATCGATTGTGCGTGCCTCCTAACATGCGGGCCAGGGCGGGTATGGACCAGAGCGATCACAACGCGGTGATGACCAGTGAACTCTGACGCAACGTCAACCCAGCTTTCGCGACGAACTGTAACAAAAACCTGGTTTCGCAAGAGTGAATTGTTGCAATGCCGAAGCGGGGTTTGACATGCGCAGAGGCGCCGACTATAGCGACGCTCTCAATTGAATTGTTCACGCGCGCACCCGTGGTGCGGCCTCACATGGGAGAGCGGGAAATGAAACGGACCTATCAACCGTCCAACCTTGTGCGGAAACGGCGCCACGGTTTTCGTGCGCGTATGGCGACCAAGGCAGGGCGCAAAATTCTCAACGCACGCAGGGTTCGGGGCCGAAAAAGCCTGAGCGCCTGATCCAAGTGCCGGAATCAGGCGCCCGATAGAGACGCCTGGTCAAGACATAAGGCCCGACTGACTTGCCTTATGTGGTGTCTCGATGATCATAATTTCGACACTCAAAAAACGCGCGGACTTTCTGGCAGCCGCACGCGGAAGAAAAAGCGTGTTACCGTCAATGATCGTGCAGGCCAGGGCGCGCAACGATGACTCTGGAGCCTGTCGGGTCGGATATACCTGTTCCAAGAGGGTTGGAAATGCCGTAACGCGCAATCGCGCCAAACGACGTCTGCGCGCCGCGGCGCATGAGATCATCTCGGTGCACGGGAAACCGGGTTGGGATTACGTGCTGATCGGGCGGGCAAGTGGGACTGTTTCGCTGCCCTTTTCAGCGCTTTTGCATGACCTTAGCCGCGCTGTGGAGAGCTCTCACCGGCATGGTGCGCGCAAGACGCCCCCGCCTCACGCCTCCGACAA
>JBCCNY010000266.1:0-4959 GCA_039025595.1 Pseudomonadota bacterium
AATTATCAATAACAATGGCATAACAGACTGGTGTGGCGGAGAGACAGGGATTCGAACCCTGGAGACGGTTTCCCGCCTACACGCGTTCCAGGCGTGCGCCTTCGACCACTCGGCCACCTCTCCGGCGCTGCAGTCTTAGCTGCGCGGGTCACCGTACATCAAGCGCTTTCTTACCCTTCTCTTGCCGCCAGATGAATCGTGACGCGCCGGTTCTGACGACCCTTCTTTTCTATTTTCCCAACCCGGATAGCCCCAATTTCGCCCGTTGTCGCGACATGGGTTCCACCGCAAGGTTGCAAGTCAATCGGTTCCGACCCTTCCTCACCAATCCGGATCAAACGTACTTTGCCTTCGCCGATCGGCGGCGCAACCGCGATGGTCTTGACCAGTTGAGGCGTCGCGCGAAACTCGGCGTCCGTAATCCACTTGTCACTCACAGGTAAATCACTCCAGATGAGTGCGTTCAGGTCACCCTCAAGAACAGATTTATCTTGCGGCGGATCGGCCATATCAAAATCGAGCCGACCTTTTTCAGCGCTGATAGAGCCACCGGTGACGGGCAGCGGGATGACAACCGACAGAAGATGGAGCGCTGTATGCACGCGCATATGTCCAAGACGTCGATCGGCATCAACGATCTGGAGAACACGCGTTCCGATCGGCGGTAATGCGGCGGGCTCGGCCGGTATGAGCGCAATTGCGAAAGCGTCGGACTTGATCGCCGTGGCAATCTCCATCCGGCTGGTTCGCCCTGCCCCATCTGTCCATTCGATCCGACCGCTATCTCCAGGCTGTCCGCCACCCGTGGGATAGAACACAGAACGATCAACGATAATACCACCCTCTGGCGTGTGCGCGGTCACGAGTGCCTCGGCACGCGTGGCATAGGCGTCCTCCAGATACAGCCTTTGCGTCAACGCTCCGCCTCCCCATCGAGATCCCTGTCAATATGCCGGTCAACATCACGATCCATCTCGGGATCGTGGCTTGGCGGTTCCGTCCGGTAAGGTCTTTCGTCGGTATAGTCACCCATGGGTCGTCGCGGCGGTGACTTGTCCTCGACAGCCCGACGCGCGCCCGGCAGCTTTTCAGGATTGCGTAGCCACAAATCGGTTTGGGTAAACGGGATCTCGATCCCGGCCTCTATGAAGCGGCGATTGATCTCATGATTTATCTCGTGTTCAGCCATCAGCACGAAATTGACGTCGCGCAAGATCACCCGCACCTCGAAATCTAGCGAGGACGCACCGAATGCTCGGAAGAGGACCATTGGCGGCGGTGTGAGAATAACCAGTGGATGGCCCTCTGCGACCTCTCGCAGTATTTTCTCAACCAGATCCACATCGGTGCCATATGCCACTCCAACCGGTACAATCAGCCGCCCCAGCGTGTTTGAGCGCGTATAGTTCGTGACCTGCCCGCTGATGAAGTCTGAGTTTGGCACGATCACATCCGACCGGTCGAAAGTCGTGATCACGGTGGAGCGCACGGAAATCTGTCGGACGGTACCATGAACGCCGCCAACCTCGATCCAGTCGCCTTCGGAGATCGGCCTTTCGATCAAAAGGATGATGCCAGCCACGAAATTGGACACAATGTTCTGCAGGCCAAATCCGATACCAACTGACAGCGCGCCCGCAACGATTGCCAGATTGCTCAGATTGATACCTGCCGCTGTAACGGCAATGATAGCTGCAAGCAGGATACCCACATAGCCCAAGCCGGAGACCACGGCGTTTCGCCCGCCGCCATCGAGGCGTGTCTTGGGCAGGATGGTGGTGCGGAATGTGCCCTGCACCAGCCGCGTCGTTGTGTAACCCAGAGCGAAGACCACCGCGAAAGTCGCGAAATTCGCGGGCGAAATCAGAATTCCTCCGATCTCATAGCCTTCAGCCAGTTGAGCCCAAAGCTCCGATATATCGGCAGCTCGCGCACCCCATAACAAGGCGAAAATCGGCAGACTTGCCAGAGACATCGTAAAGCCGATTAGGATCGGCAACAGAGCTTCTGATGCGGCGTCGCCGGTATCTGTTACCAGCGCATAGACCTGTACCACCAGCCGCTGCAAGATCAGAAGCAAAGACAACAATTGCAGCGAGGCGAGAGAAGGATACATCATGAATTGTGAGAGCCGGAAATAACCCACCGCCGCCGCGAAGGGGGCCAAGACCGACAGAATGCGCAGCGCTAGGACCAGAAAGCGGGTAACTCTGGAGCGGTAGCTTTCAGTACCATCGTCTTCTACGTCGGCTTTGATATGGGCTTGTAAAAGCGCCGTAAGCCGCCAAAGCAACCCACTGGATACAACGATGAAGGGAAACATAACGACCGCTAAAGAGGCCTCTGACCAGTTGTTGACCAAGGCCATTTCGCGCAAGAAATAGCTCAGCGCCGCGATACCTCCCAAAGAGGCTGCATAAATCCGACCGCTCTTGCGCTGCGCGCTCGTCAAATAAAGCGGCAGCGTGCGCTCTTCTTCTTGTGGAAACACGCGTGTTCCGACCCATCGCGCCAGCAGAAAGAAAAAAACCGGCAGAGCGACAGTATCGAGCATCTCGTCAATCGTTGTCCCGCCAAGCGCTGAGGCCCTCATGGCTTCAACAAGAAACATCACACCTAGGAATGGCAGCAGGAGCGAGCCCGTGGACAATGCGAAACCTCCCAGCCATCTGCTCGGCCCGGGATCGCCTTGCAACATGCGCGCGCTGACCCGACGGCTCCATCGCCGACCGCGGGCCAGCAAAAAAAGACCGACCAGCAATTCCACAATGACGATCGGAAGGTTGTTCCGCATTTGGTCCCGATCGGCGGGATTCGCCAAAGAAACAACGATTTCGCCGCGAACGTCTTCAAACGTGCGACTGAATTCGTCGAATACAGTTGTCCAGTTGACCGGATTCAGCGGTGAAGGACCGTGTTTCAGGATTTCTTCGCCCTGACGCGCCCGAATGATACGATCAATACCGCGGATCTGCTCGTCTGTCCGGATGAAAGCAAGTTCGGCCGCGCGCACGGGCTCATTCAGACGGTTGAGTTGCTCTGCCAGAAGCACTCTTTGATCGGCGACTTCGACGGGTTCTTGTGCGCCCTCCTCTGGGGCTGGCCCGAGCGCGTCGAGCTGGCGTTGCAGTGTGGAAATTGCGTTCGCATTGACGCCTTGAACCGACTGCAGGCGACTGCGCCAGTCGGCAAGCTCGCTTCTCAACTGCTCTAAGGCCGGCGTGGACGCTAGTTCATTTTCAATCGCCTCGTCGGCCCGACGCGCAACACCCTCCCAAGCCTCATAATCGGGAAGCTCGACACCTCCCGCCGAAACCTGCGCCGTTCCATGATCGGGCGCCAGTGCTACAAATCCGACAGGCAACGATACCCATAGCAAAAACGTCAAGCATTTCAAAAGATGGCTGCTCATTCAGAGAAAACCTCTGGAATGCTGCGCGGCGCATCAGACAGCCAGGAGGGAAGAGGCAAACCCTTTTCGCGCAGAAACTCCGGGTTATAGAGCTTGGACTGATACCGCGTGCCGTAGTCGCACAATATGGTCACAATCGTATGCCCCGGACCTAGCTCGCGCGCCATTCGAATAGCGCCGGCAATGTTCACACCCGTAGACGCACCCATGCACAACCCTTCATAGCGCAGCAGATCAAAAACGATAGGCAAAGCTTCGTGGTCGTCAACCTGACAGATGAAATCTGGCAAAAACCCTTCGAGATTGGCCGTGATCCGGGCCTGCCCGATGCCTTCGGCTATGGAGCCACCTTCGGCTTCGAGCACACCGTCTTTATACCAGGAATAGAGTTTTGCGCCCATAGGGTCGACCAAACCGATCTTTACGCCCTTGGTCTGAAGGGCTTCGGCCACACCCGCAAGCGTGCCGCCTGAACCACAGGCGCAGATAAAGGCATCAATCCCGCCTCCTGTCTGTTCCCAAAGCTCAGGACCGGTTGTTTGAACATGGGCCTGCCGATTGGCGACATTATCGAACTGGTTGGCCCAGATCACCCCATTTTGTTCGGTTTGTGCAAGTTTTTTAGCCAAACGATCAGAATATCTCACAAAATTATTGGGGTTTGAATAGGGAGCGGCGGGCACTTGGATCAATTCTGCACCCGCGAGGCGCAACATATCCTTCTTTTCCTCGCTTTGCGTCTCGGGGATCACGATCACCGTGCGATAGCCCATCGAGGCACCGACAAGCGCAAGCCCGATTCCTGTATTGCCCGCCGTCCCCTCGACGATCGTGCCACCCGGTTTCAGATCACCTTCGGCGACGGCATTGCGAATGATCGAAAGCGCCGCGCGATCCTTGACCGATTGGCCCGGATTAAGGAACTCCGCCTTGCCGTAGATGTCACATCCGGTCGCCTCGCTGGCTTGCCGCAATCGGATGAGAGGAGTGTTGCCGACAGCGTCGGCCAAGTCCTGCGCGATACGCATGTGCGAGGCTCCTTAAGTCAGACGCGCCACCCTTAGAATCTTGCCAAGCGGAACTCAAGCAAACGTCCGCAGGCGGGGTCGTTCCCTTTGCAGCCAAAGCAGCATGAGCAGCAAAGGGCCGATGTTGATCTCACCATTCTGTGTGAGCGCCATAGCGTCGTCGAAACTCATCACATGGGTCGCGATATCCTCGTGCTCGACCTCCAGGCCACCGAGACCGCCATTCCGTGCCTCTAAATTGCACAAGCCAACGAAACAATGGAAGACTTCTGTGGAGCAGCCCGGCGAGCAGTAATGCGAGGAAATGTGTTCCAGCGCTTTGAGCGACAAATGGGCCTCTTCCACGCATTCACGTGCCGCGCAGGTCTCTGGCGTCTCACCCGGATCAACGCGACCTGCCACCGGCTCGAGCACCCATGGTTTCGGATCTCCGCGACCGAAAGGGCCCATCCGGAATTGCTCAACCAAAAGGAGCCTGTCCAGGACCGGGTCATAAGGGAGAACCAGCGCGGCATCAGC
>JBCCNY010000267.1:0-4957 GCA_039025595.1 Pseudomonadota bacterium
AGTGTTGGGTTGATGGCAATCTTTCTCGTCGATTTGATCGACGTCTTGTTCATCTCAATGCTAGGGCAGGAGGCGCTGGCAGCCGCCGCAGGCTATGCCAGCACCGTGATGTTCTTCGCCAGTGCGATGAATATCGGTTTGTCGGTCGCAGCGGGCGTTCTGGTCGCGAATTCACTGGGGGGAGGGAAGCCTGTTCCGGCCCGCGAACATGCATTCAGCGCCGCTGTCTTTGCAATTGCGTTAGGGATCCTAATACCTCTTATCATGCTGCCCAACATAGATTTAATTCTGGGATTTTTGGGGGCAACCGGCCATGTCGCGGAGCGGGCAGAGGCCTATCTCTGGATCATCCTGCCTTCGACCTTCTTTTCCGGAATCGGCATGACGACCGTGGCCACGCTGCGCGCCTATGGCGATGGCAGGCGGGCGATGTATCCCTCGCTGGCAGGGGCGCTCGTAAATGGCGTTCTAGATCCAATTTTCATTTTTTCGCTCGGCATGGGGCTTGAAGGCGCGGCTTGGGCCACGGTCGCGGCTCGTTTTGCCACCATGCTGGTGGCGCTCTGGCCTGCCTTTCGTATCTATAATGCCTTCGCCATTCCCAGACCCGGTTGCTTTTACTGGGACGTGCGTGAAGGGATACAAATCGCGACGCCTGCCATTCTGGCCACCATTGCGACGCCTGTTGGTGTCGCCATTGTCACCCGTGAAATGGCAAAATACGGCACCGACGCCGTGGCCGGCATGGCGATCATCAATCGAATGATCCCGGTGGTGTTTTCCGTCGTTCTGGCGCTGTCGAGTGCGATCGGGCCGATTATGGGGCAAAATTTCGGGGCAGGACGCGTCGATCGCGTTCGAGAAGCTTTCTTCGACGGTGTTATCTTCGCAGCTTTCTACGTCGTTTTGGTTGCGGCGCTTTTGTTTCTGCTACGCGGGCACATCGCTGACCTCTTTGGCGCGGAGGGGCTGACGCGCGACCTCGTCGTGCTGTTTTGCGGACCACTGGCGCTTGCCAGTTTCTTCAATGCGGTGATTTTCGTGTCGAATGCCGCCTTCAACAATCTGGGGCATCCATCCTATTCGACCTGGGTGAATTGGGGACGTCAGACGCTCGGAACACTACCTCTGATCCTTCTCGGCGGGTATTTCTTCGGCGCTCCCGGCGTGCTGGTTGGACAAGCTGTTGGTGGCATCTTTTTTGCGGGTATCGCCGCGTGGCTCAGCCTCTATATGATGACGGATCAGTCGCACCCGATGAAGCAGTTGACATGCAGGTTCCAGCTACAGCGCCGAACGCATGAAATGCTCAATCGCGCCGGGTAAACCTGCAAAGCTTCTAGAAATGGAAAATCCTGTTCGTTACGCGCCAAGCGTTCGCTATGCACGTTTGGTCTTGGGAGGGGCAACAATACAGGCGCAACCGATAATCCCAAGTTAGACGAATGGCATCATCGGTTTGCGCTTGTATCAGTGTTGCAACCAAGTAGAAATGTCACCCGGTTTGCAAAGCAGAAGTGTCACCAAGGGGCTCGACGGGAGCAAGGCTTAGCAGCCCGGAGACCTCAATTATCGAAGGGCTGAAAAGCCTTGCGGGGTAGGGGAAGGGGAAATAAACGAAAGTTTGTTTTGGCTCAGAGCAGAGTTCTTTAGTAAAACATGCTTCAGATTACGGATAAATGAACGATCTAAGCTTTGGGTTATCTGCAAAAGACGTATCACTCACTCGCATGCCGATTTTCTCGGCCACTCGTATTGAAGCTATGTTGGTTTCTCTGATGGTAGATATGATCGAGCCAAATTCATCTGCGGCACGTTCAATAATTGATTGCGCCGCCTCGGTGCCAAAGCCATTTCCTTGAAATCGTCTTCGTATTGCGTAGCAAATCATGGGGAACGGTTGCCAAGGAATTAAGCCGCATACTCCAACAAAGTGCTGCTCCTTGGTCTCAACAGCCCAAATGCTATATCCAAGTTCAGCTCGTTCTTTGATCCGATTTTGCAGCCACTGCTCGGCCTCAGCGTCCGTCTTCTTCTCAAATACACGGCCTCCAGATGTTTCTGGTCGAAGCGTATCAAATACGGCTTCGAGATCGCTTTGAACGAAGTCTCGGATCTCGAGATTCTTTGTCACCAACGGGATGATTAGCTTGCTCATGGGAAGTTCTTATACACGTCTCGAAGAGATTGGCATTAGATCACCTAGTAGGAAACTGAGCTAACCGTCAAACCTTTGATTTGCTTTGTGCCTCTGCCGCGCGTTCTGCTCGTTTACATTCATAATACGCCTCCATCTTCGAAGGCCGCCCAGGTGGCCGCCGTCCAGTTTTTTGTATCCGTTCTTCGCGCTGACAGGTTTGACCTTTGGTGGTGGAGCGGCCTTCTCCTGTTCTTCTTTGATATGGGCGAGGGCGGCGCTGAGATGTTTGTTCTCTGTGATCGCGGCGTGCATGATGCGCTGTTGATGCGGATCGAAGATGCTGCAGAGCGGGGCGATGCCGTTGGCCCAGATTTTAATGCGTCTGGCGGGAAGCTGGTAGACGTCCGCGCATTAGTTGACGAAGCCGCGCATCATTTCGAGAAGCCAGTGGCAATCCTGAATTGCTCATGGGTGACATTTTAGCTTTATGGCAACAATAAAGAAATCGTATAATCAGTATTATGTAAATATACCCGCATTCTGGAAACGGCTTCTGATTTGATGCTAAGTAATTCAAAATCAGTTACTAACATCGCACTCTTCATTCATTTACCGCGTGGGTTCGAGCCCATTTGAAAATGATTTGGCAGCGTTCCGAGATCGTTCGCATACATGCCGATATGCGGGCTAACACACCCTGTCTTTAACACTGCGAAGTCACGCAAACGATTTTCGTCACGTCGATAGTAACGGAATTCTCGACAGCGCGGATAAGAGGCTCTAGGACCAGATCAAAACCAAGGCGTCGCATGATGACATCCATTCTGATCCTGAACGGTCCAAACCTCAATCTGCTTGGCACGCGTCAGACAGATGTGTACGGGACGCAAACACTTGCTGATATTGAACAAATGTGTCGTGAGGAAGCTAAGTCTCTCAGCGTATCGGTCGATTTTCATCAGAGCAATTCCGAAGGTGTGTTGCTGGACCATATCCATCAGGCGCGCGGCGTTCATCACGGGCTGATCCTGAATGCCGGAGCGTATACGCATAGCTCAATCGCCTTACGGGACGCGATCAGCGGGACCGAGATACCGACAATCGAGCTGCACTTGTCCAACATCTTCGCCCGCGAGGACTTTCGGCATCTCTCGACGATTTCCGCGGTTGCGCTCGGGGTGATCTGTGGTTTTGGCGCGCAGGGATATCCCCTCGCCTTGCGCACACTCGCCCAACATTTGGCTCAGGAACCAGCTTAGGTTCAGAGCTAGCAGTTTTCTGATTCGGTACTTTTTTACTATCTCCGAACTTGGCGAATCACCTATCGCAGAGGAGATTCGCCCCGAAAAAGCAGCCAAAGCCAGGCCAAAAATCTCAGCAACCTAAGGCGGCAAACGGTATTATCGATGCGCTTCGGCACCTCTATAAAAATGAAAAAGTATATTTTTCAATATTTTATACTGTTTTTGAAAAATCTTCACTTTCGTGGGCAAGTTGAATTCAGCATAATACGGTCTGTTCCGTGAGTGGTGGCTTTGAGCCTTGGAACAACGGGTTCGGTGAACGTCTGCGATTTCAGGCACAGCTGATCCCCCGGTTTATCCGGACCCCGGTCGACGATACTATTTTTCGTTTCGTCGACCGGACCCATATCCACGAAGCCCGTCCGGAACGCCAACATCAGTTTTTTGGACGTTGGATCGATAGGTGCTAGGTCTTCGAAGCAGGCGATGTATAGGCGGGTTGTTTCGAAAAGTAATCCTCGCTGCCGCCCATTCTGTGCACATCCGCTGTGCAACAATGCAGGCCCCCTCCAAAAGCATAGGCGTCGCGCAACTCAACCTCGACCACCTCAAAGCCCAGCCTGTCCATCTGTTCCGCCTGATAGACCTCCGATTTCTCGACGCAGACGGTTTTGGGATCGAGCACCAGCACGTTCATACTAAGCCAGACAGATGAATAGCAGAGCGGTGGCGGCGTATTGTGGGCGGGTTGCGCGGCGTCCACGATCTCCCAATCATTGCGCTCAAAGAGATCCCTCTGGGTATCCGGCAAACGCCTTTGCGGATTGTTTAGGATCAGGCCCGGTCTAAGGGGCGTGAAGGTGGCGTCGATATGGATCGGATAGGGATCGCCGGGGAAATTGACCGTATGCAACCGGTGATCAGGAAAATGTCGCCGTAACCATTCGATCCCTTTCAAATTCGTTGTGAACCCGTGTTGCACGACAAGATCGCGGCCAAACCGCAACACGTCCGCCGCATCGAAGAGCGGCTCCTCCTCGGTCGTGACAAAGAACTTCTGTGCCGCCCAGTCCAGCCGCTTCGCCTCGCCGATTTTGTCGGAGAGATAATCGGGATGATAATCGGCGTCAGTGAGGCGCGGCTTTGGGGCGGCTTCGTGCCGGAAATTCGGGTCCTCCTCCCAATAGCGCTGCAAAAGAGGCCGGTAATTCAGATACTCGAACCACCGACAGCGATAGGACATCGTCGCCTCGAGGATCTCTGCCCCCACGGTCAAAAGCACGTCACGTGGCGGCATACAGCCGAACTGACTACCGGTGTGAAAATCTGGTGTGTTGACCGCAAGCGAGTGATCAATCGGTATGGGCCGGTCCACTCGGATCCCCCTCGCCTGCAATTGAGCCGCGAAGCGATCCAGCAATTCATTGGCGCGATCGATCGTCTCCTGAGGCCGCCTGCCCCATTGCCCGCGCATATCACTATCTTCGGGCACTTTTGCATCCAACGCAGGTTCGGGCGGGGGAATATGACACTCATCGGCGCGGCCGACGATCACATGGGTGAGCGGATCCCA
>JBCCNY010000268.1:0-4952 GCA_039025595.1 Pseudomonadota bacterium
AAAACATCACGCTCATAGGCTTGCCGAAACCCTTGCCCGGCGGTTCCAGGCGCAAGCGGGATGTTGAGGATATTTTGGTGCGCACCGCGCTCTGAAGGCTCTCCAGAACCAGGCCAAAGCGGCATTTGATGTGAAGAAACAAAAAAAGAGCGCTCTTCCGACCACAACAAATCCTGCGTGCCATTTCCGTGATGAACGTCAAAATCTACGACCGCTACCCGCGACAGCGCGTGTCGTTCCATCGCGTGTCGGGCGGCAATTGCAACGGTGCCAAACAAACAAAAGCCCATGGGCTTGGCCGTCTCCGCGTGATGCCCCGGTGGGCGCATCGCGACAAAGGCGTTTGTGACCTCGTCTGTCATCACAAGATCGACTGCTTTGACCGCGCCGCCAACGGCCCGGTAGGCAGCCTCAAGCGACCCCGGCGACATAAACGTATCACCGTCGAGTTGCACATAGCCATCGTCGGGCGATGCCTCACCGATCTGCGCGATGTAGTCACTCGGATGACAGAGCTCGATATCTTCGCGCGTCGCTTCTGGTGCTTCGCGCCGCTGCAGATTTTTTCCCTTCAATGCGGGCCATAGGTGTTCCAGACGTGCCACCTGTTCTGGATGACCGGGTGGCGTGACATGTTGCAACGCAGCATCATGTTTCATTAGCAGGGTGGTCATAGCGCAGGCTCCCGGTGACAGCTTTTGACCAGACTATCTTGCGTCTATGCACTGTCCAGCCCAGAGCTTGCATTCTGCAGCGCCGAGCGCAGGCTTTCATTGAAATGTGACAGAACGCTTGTTATTTTCCAACCACGCCATGCACCGGGGCACGCCGGTGAGTTATTCAGGAGGACAATGTTCTGTCTCTTGCAGCAGATGCGGCAACAGCCGCGAAGCCGGGCGCAGCTTTGATAGCGCCGAAACCCAACGCCGATAGCGAGGCACAACTCGCGCGCGTTCTTTCCTCTCTCGACGAAGACAAAGCCATGGACATCGTGCAGATAGATCTGCGCGGCAAATCCGTGATCGGCGATTACATGGTGGTATGCTCGGGACGCTCAAGCCGCCAGATCACGGCCATCTCTCAAAAGCTCGCAGAGCGGCTGAAATCTGATCTGGGCATTCTGACCAAGATCGAAGGCAAGGATGCCGGCGATTGGATCCTAATCGACACCGGCGACGTGATAATTCATGTCTTCCGGCCCGAAGTGCGCGATTTCTACCAACTGGAGAAAATGTGGCTGCCCGGGACCGAAGCGGCGACCAAGGGTCCGCGTAGCCAAGGCTGAATGCGGGTCGTTATAGCGGCGGTTGGCCGTATGAAAACAGGCCCGGAGCGTGACCTGGTCGAGGATTATCTGGCCCGTTTTGATCGCACCGGCGCTCCGCTCGGCTTGGGTCCTTGCGAGATCCGCGAAGTGGACGAACGCAAGGCGAGCACATCGAAGAGCCCGTCAGCAGCGCTTGAGAAACTCATTCCAGAAGGCGCTTTGACCATCTGCCTGGACGAACGAGGCCAGAAGTGGTCATCACGCCAATTTGCCGCGCAACTCGCATCTTGGCGCGATACCGGTCAGAGAGATGTGGCCTTTCTCATCGGTGGCGCGGATGGTCTCGGTGTGTCTTTGCGCGCGCGGTCGCAACTGGCTCTCTCTTTAGGGCAGATGGTCTGGCCACATAAGCTGGCGCGCGTCATGTTCAGCGAGCAGCTTTATCGGGCCGCCACCATTCTCGCGGGTACACCCTATCACAGGGATTGAGACTGCATCTCTTCAGGTCTGGCATTCTTCGCAAAAATAGACGCTGCGCCCGCCCATCTTGTCTGCGGTGATCGACCCACCGCATGTCGGACAAGCGGCCTCATTATAAATGTTTACGCTGGACCCATACCGCGCTCGCCGACCATTGACCTTTCGTGTGCGGATCGCATCACGCCGAACGCCGTCCTGCATCAGTTTCCGGGTTTCGGTCCAGATCGCTTTCGCCTCATCTTCGGTCAGATCACGTCCCGGACGGCGCGGGTCAATCCCCAAAAGCCAAAGAACTTCGACGCGGTAGATGTTGCCGATGCCGGATATCACCTTCTGGTTCATCAGCAGTGCACCGATCGGTGCTTTGCTCTGGCGAATTCGATCCATCGCCCTGCCCGGATCTGGTTTTGGCGCAAGAACGTCCGGCCCGATCCGATCGCGCAGTGACGCGACACCCTCAAGCTCCAGCAGATCACAGATCGCCGGACCGCTTACATCGACCATGTACTCCGTCGTTTCAAATCTGACGCGAACCACATCACGTGGCGGCGCGCCGTCCCGCGGGCCACGCCGGATAACACCGGCAAGACCCAGATGAATATGGACCGACAAGCCATTGCCGAAATGATAGAGCAAATGCTTGCCCAACGCCTCAACGCGCTTGCAGACCTGCCCATTTACCATTGCCGCGCCCTGTTCAAACCGGCCTTGCGGCGACAAAACTTGCAGCGCCTGACCCGCGAGATGCAGGTTCTGATCGCGAGCAGCGCGGTGTATTGTATGACCTTCAGGCATCGTCTGCCCCTACTTCGTTCGTGGGCAAATCTATAGCTGGCGAGACCGACGGGCCAGCGGTCAAAAAATCGCACAAAAACCGGTTCACCCGTGGTTGCGAAAAGGTTAATAGATCGCGACGAGCAGGAGATGGCATGAACGCACCGAAACCCGCTGTTTTGTGCATCCTCGATGGTTGGGGACTAAGCGAAGTGCCGGAGGGGAACGCCCCGCATCTCGCTCAAACGCCTAATTTTGACTGGCTCATGAAAACATGCCCCCATGCCACGCTTCTCACCCACGGTTCGGATGTGGGACTGCCGCCCGGCCAGATGGGTAATTCTGAGGTCGGGCACCTCAATATCGGGGCGGGTCGTGTCGTTGAAATGGACTTGCGCCGTATCGACCGCGCCATAGAGCGTGGCACGTTTTCTCATTTGCCGGGTATATTGCGCTTTGCCAATGCACTTAAGCAGACGGGCGGAACAGCGCATATCCTGGGCGTTCTCTCCGATGGCGGCGTGCACTCACATATCGGCCATATGCTTGCAACAGTTGACGCGCTTGTGTCGCATGGTCTGTCGGTTGCCGTGCACGCATTCACCGATGGCCGCGACGTGGCCCCGGTTTCAGCCAAATCCTATCTCGAAGAGCTACGTCAAGGCCTTGCCCCGAGCGCGCAGATTGCAACCGTCTCCGGTCGGTACTACGCCATGGACCGCGACAATCGCTGGGATCGCGTTCAACTCGCCTATCAGGCGCTCGTTGAAGGACAGGGTTACACCGCGGATACGGCGTCGGACGCCATCGACAACGCCTATTCCAAGGGGCGTACGGATGAGTTCATCAAGCCGCGTGTGCTGGGTGATTATCCTGGTATGAAAGATGGCGATGGTATCCTGTGCCTGAATTTTCGGGCAGATCGCGCGCGAGAGATCCTGTCGGCCTTTGCAGATCCGGATTTTGACCAGTTCGATGTGGCGAACCGCCCCGACTTTGCCATCGTTAGCGGATTCACAGAGTATTCTCGCGACCACAATATGTACATGGATTGCATCTTTCCCGAACAGCGACCTGAAAATACACTGAGTGCCTGGGTGGCGCAGCACGGGTTACGGCAGTTTCATACGGCTGAGACCGAGAAGTATCCTCATGTCACGTTTTTTTTAGCCGGCGGTCGAGAGGCGCCTGAGGCCGGAGAGGAACGTCACATGGCCCCCTCGCCGAAAGTTGCGACCTATGATCTGCAACCTGAAATGTCTGCCGCCGAGGTGACGCATGCGCTTCTGGCTGCCATAGATGCACAATTTGATCTGATCGTTGTAAATTACGCAAATCCCGACATGGTCGGGCATAGCGGCGATCTGGAGGCCACTATTAAAGCGTGTGAGACCGTTGATAGCTGCCTCGGACAGGTAATTGCCGCTGTCGAGGCTGCGGGAGGTGCGATGATCGTAACCGCCGATCACGGCAATTGCGAGGTGATGATCGACCCAGACACGGGTGGCCCACACACGTCACACACGACCAGTCCCGTACCCGTGATCGTGCTCGGCGCCCCTGAGGGAGCCTCGGTCAGATCAGGGCGCCTCGCTGATCTGGCTCCTACGATCCTGTCTTTGATGGCATTGCCAATACCACCCGAAATGACCGGCGAGAGTCTACTGTCATGAAGCGATGCATTCTCCTGACCGTGCTGTTTTTATCTGTGGCGACCGCAATGGTCAGCGGTGGGACCGGCATGTCGTCAAGCAACGCAGCGGTGACGCATGAGGCGCATCTGGCGGTAAGGCAGTTGGAAGAGGCAAACCAGATGTTGTCTGAGGCCAAAGACGCTCAAAACCGCGTGCGTGCTTTGACGCAGACCGTCCGCGCTTATGAGGCCGGATTGGCCGTGCTCGGCAGCGGGATGGAGCAAGCAGAGTTACGAGAGGCTGAACTGAAAAATGCACTGGAGCGACGCGAAAAAGAAGTAGCCAACCTTCTTGGCGTACTCAGCACAATAGAGCGTGACTCTGTGTTGTCCTCGCTCGTTCATCCTGCTGGGGCTTTGGCGACGGCGCGCGCGGGTATGATGCTTGCAGATGTCACACCGGCCTTGGAACAAAAGGCCGAGACGCTCCGAAGTGACTTAAAAGACCTGCAAGATCTGGCGGCCCTCCAAAGCCTGGCGTCAGAACGTCTTGTGCTGGCTCTGAACGAGGCGGAGCTGGCGCGCGCGGCATTGAACAACGCGTTAAAGACCCAGTCTGACCTCCCGCGTCGTTTTAGCGAAGATCCCGTCAAGACGGCTTTGCTCCTTGCCGCGAGTGAAACGCTGACAGAGTTTGCCGCATCGCTCGACATCATAGCCACGTCTGTTGTTTCCGGGTCGCTGCCTGAGATCACGGATCGGCGCGGGCGTCTTCATCTTCCTGTGACGGAAGCAGCG